>JANYER010000290.1 GCA_025359825.1 Granulicella sp. | reverse complement strand
GGGGTGGTGGGGTTCATACCTCGTAAGTTTACGTTGCACGCTCGGAGTTTTGTGACGGTGTTGAGGTGCGGTCGTTTGCTTCCGCAAACGATACCCCACCCTACCGCAAAGTGCGCGAAAGGGTGGGGCACCCGGATCTGTGCCGACCCGGTCTGTGCCGACTGTGACCTACCTGGACTTGGGCCTAGCTTAGCCCGGACCCATGTGGACGCAGATGGGCTAGCAGCGTTTGAGGGCGGCTACGTCTTTGCCGTAGCGGGTGAGGCAGAGTTGGAGGACGGTTTCGGCGACGCGGTCGTAGTCGTGGCGGAGGACGTCGCCCTCGTGAAGGAAGTTGCCGATGATGGGTTCGACGCCGAGGTCGCGGACGCGGTCGAGGTCGGCCTCGATGGGCTGCTGACCTTCGGAGGCGTACTTGGCGATGAGGGTGGGGGAGATGGGTTTGGTGTTGATGAGGGCGTAGTCGAAGATGGGCCGGCTGGTGCGAGGGGCGTGCTGGAGGATCTTCTCGATGTGCTGGGCAGCGGTGAGGCCGATGGACTCGTTGGCCTGGGTCATGAGGTTGCAGACGTAGACGCGGGTGGCGCGGGAGTCGGCGAGGGCTTCGGGGATTCCGTGGACGAGCAGGTTGGTGATGAGCGAGGTGTAGAGGGAGCCGGGGCCGAGGGTGATGAGGTCGGCCTTGGCGATGGCGCGCAGGGTCTCTGGCAGGGGCCGGGCGGTGGAGGGGTGGAGCATCAGCTCGGCGATGTGCTTCTTGCTGGCGGTGATGCTGGTTTCGCCTTCGACGATGGAGCCGTCGTCCATACGGGCGCTGAGGCTGACGTTGGTGTTGGTGGCGGGGAAGATGCGGCCGCGGGTGGCGAGGATCTGCGACGACATCTGGACGGCCTGGGCGAAGTCTCCAGTGATGTGGGAGAGGGCGGCGACGAAGAGGTTGCCGAAGGAGTGGCCTTCGAGCTCGCCTTGATCGAAGCGGAACTGGAAGAGCTGGGAGAGGAGATGCTCGTCTTCGGAGAGGGCGACCATGCAGTTACGGACGTCGCCGGGGGGAAGCATCTTGAAGTCTTCGCGGAGCCGGCCGGAGGAGCCGCCGTCGTCGGTAACGGTGACCACGGCAGAGAGGTCGTGGATGATGCAGGGGAGGACCGGGCCGGGGACGGGGCGGATGCCGCTGGTAAAGGCGGATTCGAGGCGGATGCCGCGGCGGCGGTCGGGGGCGGCGACGTAGCGCTTGAGGCCGCGGAGAAGCGTGGAGAGGCCGGTGCCTCCGCCGATGGCGACGACGCGCAGGGAGGGCTTCTCTGATTTTTCAGGCTTTTCACTCGCGGTGGCGTGCGAGTGCGAAGGTGGGTCGGGGGAGTCGCCCTGGTTTTGCATGGGTTGATTCTAACCGGGTTTGGGGCGTGGAGGGATTCTACAATTGGGGGGCTTGTGGAGGGATTGGTTTGTCTAACGAATTGAAAGCGTTGTTACAAGACACATCTTTGCCGACGGAGAAGAAGGCATATCTCAGGGGCTTAAGCCCGCTTTTGTTGTTGATTCAGATGTCCAGGCTAAAGCCCGGACCTATCCCAGGAGAAAAGCAAAATCGAGAGCGGAGCCGGAGCCAGAAGCCAGGAGCCGGAGTTCAATGTCGGGAAGAGCCCAAGGTCTTGGAAGAGCCAGAGTCGTAGCGGTGCCTAGAGTCGAGCCGGAGTTTAGAGTCGAGGAAGGGCCGGCTACTGCGGTCGGCGGTCTGCGCGAACGAGGCTGCTTACATTACTTCAGGGTAGAGGAGTTCGGTGAAGCGGGGGTCGTCGGCCATGTCCTGGAAGTCGGAGTCGGCGCGGGCCTGGATGCGGTTGCGGGGGTTCTGGCGGATGGCCTCGGTGAGGTGCTCGAGGCAGGTGTGAGAGTCGCCGGTCATGCTGGCGAGGACGGCGAGGCCGTAGAAGGCGTAGTCGGCCTTGTCGTTGGTCTGGAGGATGGACTTGAAATGGTCGCGTGCGTCTTCGTAGTGGCCGTCGTTGAGGAGGGAGACGGCGTAGTCGTAGTGCTCCTCGGTGGTGGTGAAGGTGTTCTTGCCTTTGGCGGCTTGCTGGAGGCAGGCGTTGATGTACATGCGGATGCGGTCGGCGAGATCGCCGGGGCTGGAGGCGAGCATCTTGTCGAACGCTACGCGTGCCTCCTCGTATTTGCCGGCCTGCATAAGGCGCAGGGCGGACTCATAGAGTGCGAGGGCCTGGGCGCGGCTGGCGTCCGCGGTGACGGGGATGGTGCCGGCAAGAGTGCGGGGTGGGCGCTTGGTGGGGGAGGTCGGTGCTGTCTTTGTCTGTGCCATGAAAGTCCTGTCGCCGATGGCGTCTCCGACCGTCATTTTCCGACGGCGAGAGTTTTTGCTGTTTGTTCTTGTTTCGGTTTTATACGCAGAGTTGGGTCGCAGGTCAACTAACCGGGTTTGCGCGTTGGCGTGAGGGGATGGACGAGGGGAGGAGGAGGGTTCTAATGCCTGGTGTGGGCGATGCTGTGAGTATAGACGGCGGGGTTGAGTTCGGGGTCGTTATACATCTTCATCTGGCGGTAGAGCTGGAAGCGGCGGGTGCCGGCGACGATCTGGGTGAGGAGGGTGTCGAGACAGTCGGCAAGGTCGTCGCGCTGGTGCTCGAGGATGGCGAGGCGGTCGGCGTTGCGGAGGCGATGGGCCTCGGTGGCGGTATCGCGGTGGGCCTCGATGTGGGTGTGGAAGATCTTGAGGGAGAGGATGGAGAGGCGATCGAGGATGAGGCCGGGGGTCTCGGAGTGGAGGGGGGCGGTGGGGTTCTGAGCGGGAAGGTTGTTGAGCAGCCACTCGTCCATTTTCTCGACCAGGTCATTGCGGCGCTGGTTGAAGCTGTCGATGGCGTGCTTGACCCGGGCGATTTCGGCGTCGGAGGCATCGGGGACACGGGCCTTGTCCTCTTCGTGCCAGAGGTCGAAGTTCTCGCGATGATGGGCGGTGACCAAGGTGTGGAAGTTGGGAGGACTGGGGATGGGGATAGGCTGGGATTCCGGCGGGAGATGCCAGAGGGTGTTGAGGTCGGCGTGAAGACGGATGATTGAGCTGGTTTCAGACATAGTTCGGAAGCGCGTTATTGCAAGGTAGCAGAATCGAATGTATCAGTTGCTTAGGAAAAGGGTGAACAGGGTTCGGGGCAGGGGCTATAAGTGGCGGGCGTGGGGAAGAGATTTTTGGCTGCGGTTCCACTAGACTGGAGGGAATGGGCCGAATGGTGGATGCGGAAGACAAGAAGTCCGTAAGGCGGGTTTTGATCTACCGGATTGGGAGTCTGGGAGATACGGTGGTGGCGCTCCCATGCTTTTATCTGATCGCACGTACGTTTCCGCAGGCGACCTGCAAGCTTCTGACCAATTTTCCTATCAACGCGAAGGCCCCTTCTTCGGCTGCGATTCTTGAGGGGACGGGGCTGGTGCAGGGGTACTTCCGGTATTTGATCGGGACGCGGAGTCCGGTGGAGCTGCTGCGCCTGTGGTGGCAGATTATGCGGTGGCGGCCGGATGTGCTGGTGTATTTGAGTGCGGCGCGGGGGGTGAAGGCGACGGAGCGGGACCGGCTGTTCTTTAAGCTTTGCGGAGTGCGGCGGATGGTTGGGATACCTCTGACGGAGGAGTTGCAGGCTAATTTGCCTAATCCTGTGGATGGGACGCTTGAGTTTGAAGCGCATCGGCTGGCTCGTACGGTTTCGGAGCTGGGGGATGCTCGGCTGGATGATCCGGCATCGTGGGACCTGAGGTTGAGTGGGGCGGAACAGGCGGGGGCGGCGGAGGCGCTTCGTCCGTTGGAGGGGAGACCATTTATCGCGGTGAGCCTGGGGACGAAGGTGCAGGCGAACGAGTGGGACTGGGAGCGCTGGCGTGCTCTGCTGGGGAGGTTGGCGCAGACGTATCCGGGGTATGGGCTGGTGCTGAATGGGGCCAGCGCGGATGTGGAGCGGAGTGACTGGGTGGCGGAGGGTTGGACGGCAGCAGGAACCGCCGGGCCGGCAGTGAATGTGTGCGGACAGTTGACGCCCCGGGAGAGCGCCTGTGTGTTTGCGGCTGCTGATGTGTTTATCGGTCATGACAGCGGTCCGATGCATCTGGCGGCGGCTGTGCAGACGCCTTGCGTGGCTATCTTCTCGGCGCGGGGAAAGCCGCGGACCTGGTTTCCGTTTGGATTGCATCATCGCGTGATCTACCATCAGGTCAACTGCTGGGGGTGCCGTCTGGATACGTGCATCGTAGAAGGAAAGAAGTGCATGACCTCGATTGAGGTGGATGAGGTCTTCGAGCAGGTTCGTGCGGTGCTGGGTTAGTTCGTGCGGTGCTGGTTAGTTAGACAGGCCGTTTTCTCTCCACTGACGATGTGAGATTGCGTCGAAACGGGAACGGGAAGGTATGGAAATCGTATGCTGCAGGATTTGCATTTAGTCCTGAATCTGCTTGAGGGCGGGTTCGACAAGTTGAAGGTACTGGTTGTAGGCGACATCATGCTGGACCGGTATATCCACGGTGAGGTGGACAGGATTTCGCCGGAGGCTCCGGTACCGGTGCTGCGTCATGCGCAGCGGTATGAGCGGGCGGGCGGGGCGGCGAACGTTGCGATGAACCTGGCTGGGTTGGGATGTCATGCGTATCTGAGCGGCTTCTGGGGTGCGGACGGAGAGCAGGCAGAGCTGGCGGCGTTGCTGGAGAAGGCCAAGGTAGATACGACCGGGGTGGTGACTGGATCGTTGCCGACGATCTCAAAGACGCGCATTGTGGGGCGGAACCAGCAGTTGATGCGGCTGGATATCGAGAGCCGTGACGGTGCTTCGGAGATCGACCTGCAGCGGCTGGAGGAGCGGGCGGTCGGGCTGGCTAGCAAGGTTCATGCGGTGATCCTCTCGGACTATGCGAAGGGCGCGTTGACGGAGCACTTGTGTGCGGCGGTGATCCGTGCGGCGCGAGCGGCGGGAGTGCCGGTGCTGGCGGACCCGAAGACTCCCGACTTCAGCAAGTACTCGGGTGCTACGACGGTGTGTCCGAACCTGGCGGAGCTTGCGATGGCGACTGGTGTGGCTTCGCATAAGACGGAGGAGCTGTTGGCGGCTGCGCAGGCGCTGCTGCTGGAGCATGAGTTCGAGTACCTGACCGTCACGATGAGCGAGAAGGGCATCAGCCTGCTGCGGAAGGAGGGGCTGTACCACTCTCCGGCACGGGCGCGCGAGGTGTTCGATGTGTCGGGCGCTGGCGATACGGTGATTGCTACGCTAGCCGCCTGCGTTGCGGGTGGACTGCCGATTACCACGGCGGTAGAGCTGGCGAACCTTGCTGCGGGCATTGTCGTGGGCAAGGTGGGTACTGTGCCGATTGCGAAGCATGAGTTGGTGGCTGAGTTGACCCCGAGCTCAGGCTTCTCGGCGGTGGAGAAGATTCTGGACCGCGAACGGATGGTAATGCGAGTAGCGGAATGGCGGGCTGCGGGGGAGACGATCGTGTTTACGAACGGATGCTTCGACTTGCTGCACGTTGGCCATATCACGCTGTTGGAGGATTGCCGACGGTTCGGCTCGAAGCTGGTGCTGGGGTTAAATGCGGATGCATCTATCTGCCGCTTGAAGGGGCCTTCGCGACCAATAGTGGGGGAGCGGGAGCGGGCGAAGGTGATGGCGGCGCTGGCTGCAGTGGATGCGGTGGTGCTGTTTGAGGAGGACACTCCGCTGGAGCTGATCCAGGTATTGAAGCCGAATGTGCTGGTGAAGGGTGGGGACTACGTGGTGGACACGATTGTGGGAGCTGCGGACGTGATGGCGAATGGTGGGCGAGTGGAGATTGTGCCTACGGTGGAAGGATTCTCGACGACGAACCTGGTGAAAAAGTTGGCTGCGGGTTCGCAGGGGTCCTGACAGACAGAAGAGCTGCGGACGGCGTAGGGTTATGCTCCTGCGTATGGGTCGAGCAGGGTTCAGGAGGCGAGGGTGACCGACAAGTCGATGCAGCCTACGATTCTTTGCATTAGTACGTATGAGAAGGGGCAGGCGTTTTTGCAGGAGGCGGCCCGGTTGGGGTGCCGGGTGGTTCTGCTGACGGTGGATGAACTGCTAGAGGCGGACTGGCCGCGGGAGTCGCTGGCACGGCTGATTACGATGCCGAAGGACCTGACTCCGCAGCAGGTGGTGAATACGGTGAGCTACCTGGCGCGGGAGGAGAGCTTCGCGCGGATCGTGGCGCTGGACGAGTTCGACCTGGAGGTGGCGGCGCTGCTGCGGGAGCATATGCGGCTACCGGGGATGGGCGAGTCGGTGACACGGTACTTCCGGGACAAACTGGCGATGCGGGTGAAGGCGCGGGAGGCTGGAGTATCGGTTCCAGAGTTTACGCCGGTGTTCAATTACGCGGAGCTGCGGCGGTTTATGGCTGCGGTGCCGGGGCCGTGGCTGCTGAAGCCGAGGATGAACGCCTCCGCGATCGGGATCAAGAAGATTGAGAGCGAGGCAGAGCTGTTTGGCGTGCTGGATGAGCTGGGCGACCTGCAGAGTAACTATGTGCTTGAGCGGTTTGTGCCGGGAGAGATCTTCCACGTGGAGGGGGTGACGTGGAAGGGGCAGCTGCGGTTCAGTCTGCCGTTTAAGTACGGGGCTCCGCCGATGCAGACGATGCACCAGGGCGGGGTGTTCAGCACGCGGGTGCTGGAGCGTGGGTTGGAGGAGACGGAAGGGTTGCTGGCGATCCACGAGCAATTGATTGCGGGGCTGGGCCTGGAGTGCGGGGTGACGCATACGGAGTTTATTCGAGCGAAGTCGGATGGGCGGTTCTACTTTTTGGAGACGGCGGCGCGTGTGGGCGGCGCGTATATCGCTGAGGTGGTGGAGTTTGCGAGTGGCTTGAACCCCTGGGTGGAGTGGGCGCGGCTGGAGGTGGCAGTGGTGTTGGGGCAGGAGTACTGCTTGCCGAAGCTTCATGCCGGGTATGCGGCGAGCGTGATCTGCCTGGCGCGGCAGGAACGACCGGATACGGCGAGTTATGACGATGCAGAGATTGTGAAGCGGCTGGAGAAGCATCACCATGCCGGGCTGATTGTGCGGTCGACGGATGCGGGGCGGGTGCAGGCGCTGGTAGAGGAGTACAGCGAACGTTTTCTGGAGGAGTTCTGCGCGGTGGAGCCGGTTCCGGACAGGCCGACGGCTTAAGTGCCTGGCCTTGGATTCCTTGGATTCCTTGGATTCAGGTTGCGGGCTGTATGTATTGTCCGAAGGCGGGTGGACTTGATGCAACTATCGGGGCAGGGGTGAGGCAGGATTGAGACAGGGATTTGATGGTGAGAGCGCTGGGGCTCGAACCCAGGACCAACGCCTTAAAAGGGCGATGCTCTACCAACTGAGCTACGCTCTCAAACCACAGTTCAAAGGTAGCATATCGTGTGAAGTCAGACGCACATGGAACGAGTTGCTAGAAGCCTCTGACGGCCCTCCGTGACTCGAAACCTCATACGGCATTCCAAGATGGCGTATAGACAGACGATTCGAGTCTTGAATGTAGCGGGGTGGAGAACGGCGCTCAGTCAACCCAAAGCATGACCTAGAGCAGTGACACTTAAGTCGCATAGCACGCTCATTGACTTGGAATAGACGCCAAAGTACCCTCAAATCAATCGCATGGAAGATTTCGCATAAGTGGAATCGATGGTTGCAATTACGCGGTCCGGCACCGGGATCGCGATGCGGCCGACGTTGTAAATGGGGTTCCGATGGGCTCACGCAGCACCGAAATTGACGACCAATTTACGGTGGATAGTACGCCGGAGGATGTGGCCGTTCTTTATTCATGGGCCAACTTGCAAGGGGCGAAGTATCGGGACTACTCAGCTTCCCGCCGGGAATACCGTGCG
>JANYER010000285.1 GCA_025359825.1 Granulicella sp. | reverse complement strand
TACATCGTCAAGGACGGCGACATTCTCTTCTTTAAATTTAATGTTTAGTAGATAGAGGTAGCCTGTTGCGTAGCTTGTTACGCCTACACCCACCCAACCTGGCGGGTGGGTGTAAAGGTTCGTCTATCCATCAACCCAGTTACACTAACCCCATGGAAACCGGGCGAGTCATGGCGTTGGATGTCGGCAAGGTACGCATCGGCGTAGCCCTCTCCGATCCCCTCGGCTACACCGCCCAACCGCTCCTCACCCTCTGGCGCAAGAGCCGTGGCGAAGACTTTCGCAGCCTCCTCCGCCTCATCCGCAAACACGAAGTCACCAAAATCATCGTGGGCAACCCCCTCCACATGTCCGGCGACATCAGCCCCTGGGCCGCCAAAGTCCACGAGTTCGCCGAAGAGCTTCGCACCCGCTCCGCCCTCCCCATCCAACTCTGGGATGAGCGCCTCAGCAGCGTTGCCGCCCACGAAATCCTCGACGAAGCAGGCCACTCCAAGCTCGACCGCAAGAGCATCATCGACCAGGTCGCAGCCGTCGTCATCCTGCGCGGCTGGATGGAAGCCTCCGCCGAAAAGAAGCAGCACGAGCCCCCTCCACTCTAAGAAAACCCACGGCCCCTCTGTATCGCAGCCCTTCTGGATCAAAGCTGGACTTTTGCCCCGGCCCACGGCACAATAACCCACACGCCCCCGTCCGGCGTATCCCCAAATTTTCATCGCTACCGCAGCCGCCATAGCTCCAGACCGTGCTTCACCGCACTTGCAGTCTCGCTCATGCACCGCTCGCTTCGCGTACCTGCACCTAAAAATCTTGTCTCGATATTCAAGGAGCTCGCCATGACCTTACCCGTCAATCGCCGCAACTTCCTCCGCATGGGTGCAGCCGCTGCCGCCATCGCACCCGCGCTCACTCGTTCCTCCTTTGCCGCTGCTGGCGCACCTGCTGCTGCAGGAGTTCCCGCTGTAGGCTACATCGACGTCCCGGCTAACGTCGCGCTGCTCAACATCAATGAGTTCCCCTCCGGCCCCACCCCAGCAGCCGTCGACATCATGCACAAGATGGCCGTCAGCGGAAACCGCTACTACATGGCCGAAACCGCGCTCTTCACCAAGGAGCTCGCCGCCAGCCACGACCTCAAGCCCGAAAACCTCTCCATCTACGCCGGCTCCTCTGAGATCCTCCACTTCACCGCCCTCGCCTTCACCTCACCCACCCGGTCCCTCGTCACCGCCGACCCCACCTTCGAGCAGACCTGGCGTGTCGCTGAATCGCAGGGTGCCAAAGTCCACAAGATCCCACTCAAGGCCGACTACTCCTACGACATGAAGGCAATGGTCGCCGCCGACCCCAACGCAGGCCTCTACTACGTCTGCAACCCCAACAACCCCACCGGCACCCCCGTCAAACGCTCCGATATCGAGTGGCTCCTCGCCAATAAAGCACCCGGCTCCGTCGTCCTCGTCGACGAGGCCTACATCCACTTCTCCGACGCCGAGTCCGTCATCGACCTCGTCGGCAAAGACAAAGACCTCATCGTCTCCCGCACCTTCTCGAAGATTTACTCCATGGGCGGCCTGCGCTTCGGCTACGCCACCGCCCGGCCAGACCTCATGGCCAAGCTCCGCCACTACGGCGTCAACTCCATGGCCACCACCGCCGTGCAGTGCGCCAAGGTCCAGCTCGCCGATAAACAGCTCATCCCGCTCCGCAAGCAAGCCATGGCCGACACCCGCAACCGCACCTTCGACTTCCTCACCAAGGCCGGCTACACCTTCACCCCCTCGCAGACCAACCACTTCATGGTCGACACCAAACGCCCCGGCGCGCCCATCATCAACGCACTCGCCCACCACTCCGTCATGATCGGCCGCACCTGGGCCATCTGGCCCAACCGTCCTCGCGTCTCCATCGGCAGCCCTGCGGATATGGCCAGCTTCCAGACCGCCTTCCTCGAGGTCATGCAGATGCCGGATAACAAACTCAATGCCCTTACCCACCCTTACCCGCATCTCATCCAGACCCACGCCTGTTAGCCCACTCCTACAAACCGGGTGCCCCATTCATCGCGCCGTTGTCTCGCGATGGGTGGGGTCTCCTAATTTCGGAGCACTAAAAACTCAACGACTCCTGCCAACTTCTGCATAAAATAAAGTTTCCCGTATGCCGAAACTCTCGCACACCCCTACCACCAACCCCGAAGAACAGATCCACCGCATCCGCCGCATCTGCACCGCCCTCCCCGGAACCACCGAGAAGCTCTCCCACGGCGAACCTACCTTCTTCGTGGCCAAAAAGACCTACATCATGTTCGCCAATAACCACCATAACGACGGCCACATCGCCGTCTGGATCCCCGCCCCACCCGGCATGCAGGCACACCTCATCGCGACCGATCCCATCACCTACTTCAAGCCACCTTATGTCGGCGTACGCGGCTGGATTGGCATCGAACTAGCCCACATCGACAACCACGCCCTCGCCGAACACATCCTCACCGCCTGGCAGCTCATCGCCCCAGCAAAACTCCGCGCATCAGTTAGCTAAATTCTTAAACCGCAGCTCCAATTTCATAAATGTGATGCCTTCGAGTCCGCACCACCTCACGCGCTCCTCGCATCCCAGCCACCTGCTCCCAATGCTCCGGCCATAGCAGAACCACAATCACATGGCGCGGACTCTCCCCCAGAGACCGTTCCAGATTGGCAACCATCCGTCCCATCACCTCCGGACCAAATGGATTGAACATCGCCACCACCAGGTTTCCGTTCGGAAATTCATACTCCGCCGCATCCCCATGAATCACGACAATATCCTTGCACCGCTGCCTGCCGCTCCTATACTCAGCTATATTCCTTTCCGCCTGCGCATGGAGCACATTCGAGAACTCCAGCCCCCGCACCGCACGAAACGGATACTCCGCTGCCAGAAACAACATCCGCCCCTTCCCCGACCCCACATCCAGAAAGGTGTACGCACCAAACTCCCGGATCGGTGACTCCTCCAACGCCGTCTTCAAGTTTTCTGCACGCACCGGAACATACATCGCCCCGTCCCGCAGCTCTCCTACCACCTCCGCCGCATTTGGGCGCCGAACATTCCCCGCCGTCTGCACATGCCGAGTCCAGTCAAACCACCACGACTCCAGCTCCGCCACCTTCAGCCGAATCGCCGCAAGACTCCAGCCCCTACCCCAAAACCCAACCGCCATCCGCAGACCCTCCGCACCAACATCCTAAGCGAACCAAAGCACCTACCTTGAATCAGGTACCGTGGATTTGTACCTCGCTCCAGCACCTGCATCCCTTCCCGCTCTCAAACGTCTAATCCACAGCACCATGTACCATCGCACTATCGAAATACGGAGCACCTCATGGCCTTCAACAACTTCAGCAACGACGACTACAACAACAACGCCTTCCCCACCATCATCGACGTCCCCCGCGAAGGCACCGCTTCGCTGCTCTCCAAGGTTCTCGCCATCACCGCCCTCGGCTTCCTCGTCACCGCCGTCGGTGTTGCGACCGCGCCCCCCTGGGCGACCTTCGTCGGGCTCATCCTGGTCCTCGGCCTGATCTTCGCCATCAACTACGCCCGCCGCGCCGCCAACACCGGCCTCGCCCTCGGCCTCTTCTACGCCCTCACCTACTTCATGGGCTGGGAGATCGGCCCGCTCGTCCAGCGTTACATCCACACCTTCGGCACCGGACTGGTCTTCAACGCCGCCGCAACCACCGGCCTCGGCATGGCCGTCATGGGCTCCGTCGCCTACCTCTTCAACATCAACTACCGCAAGATCAGCGGCATCGCCTTCGCCGCCCTCATCGGCCTGATGATCGTCGGCTTCATCAGCATCTTCTTCAAATTCCTGTCACCCAACACCTACTCCTGGCTGACTCTCGGCGTCTTCACCCTGCTCACTGTAGGCGACTTCGCCCGCATCCGCGCTGGTGGCGACGGCCAACCCGCCGTCTCCCTCGCCCTCTCCATTTACTTGGACGCGATCAACATCTTCCTCGCCGTGCTCCAGCTCATGAGCGGACGCCGCCGCGACTAAGCCTCACCCACGCCACACCGCCCTTCTCCGCGCACTCTGCGGACCTCCGCGCTCTCTGCGTCCGTCGTTCCAACCGTGCCCCCCAAGGTTCTTTTCACATTGAATCCATCCAAATCACAGCCCCCTGTCAGACACTAGAACTGTGAAGAAAAAACTACGCATCGGCATTCTCTTCGGTGGCCGCTCCGGCGAACACGAAGTCTCCCTCCGCTCCGCCGCCTCCATCCTCAAGGCCATCGACCGCAAGAAGTACGACGTCCTCCCCATCGCCATCACCAAGTCCGGCCACTGGCTGCGTGACGAAGCCGCCGTCGCACTCCTCTCCGGCGACCCCCTCACCGCCTCGCTCAGCATCGCCGCTGGCGCAGAGCCCGAGCTCACCACTCCCTCCTCGCTCGGCGTCGACGTCATCTTCCCCGTCCTCCACGGCACCTTCGGTGAGGATGGCACCATCCAGGGCCTCTTCGAGCTCGCCGACATCGCCTACGTCGGTGCCGGAGTCCTCGGCTCCGCCGCCGGCATGGACAAGGCCATCATGAAGCAGCTCTTCCAGGCCTCCGGTTTCCCCCAGACCCCGCACCTCAACCTCCTCCGCACCACTTGGCAGACCTCTCCCGCCCGCTGCATCAAGCAGATTGAGGCCTCCCTCCAGTACCCCATCTTCGTCAAGCCCGCCAACGCCGGCTCCTCCGTCGGAATCTCGAAGGTCAAAACCCGCGCCCAGCTCACCCCCGCCCTCAACCTCGCCGCCCAGTACGACCGCAAGCTCGTCATCGAGCAGGGCGTCGGCGGCCCCGGCGCCAAACCCCGCGAGCTCGAAGTCGCCGTCCTCGGCAACGACAGCCCCATCGCCTCAGTAGTCGGAGAGATCGTACCCGACCGCGAGTTCTACGACTACGAGTCCAAGTACTCCTCCACCAGCGCCTCCGACCCCATCATCCCCGCCAAAATCACCGCCGCGCAATCCAAACAAATCCGCACCATGGCCATCGCCGCCTTCCAGGCCTGCAACTGCTCCGGCCTCGCCCGCGTCGACTTCCTCCTTGAGCCCACCATCAAAGCCACCAAGGGCAAGCCAGCGGTAGCACCCCGCATCTACCTCAACGAAATCAATACCATGCCCGGCTTCACCAGCATCTCCATGTACCCTAAGCTCTGGCAGGCCACGGACCTCCCGTATAAAGAACTCATCGACCGCCTCATCCAGCTCGCCATCGAACGCCATCAAGAGAAGCAAGCCACCAGCTTCACCAAGGCCTGATACCTGACACCTACACAGAACACATCGCGCCCAGGCAGCAAGCTCCCGATCCCGACGCGACTCGCCTGCCTGCTCCCGCGCGTACGCAAAAGCATAACTATCTGTCTCGTGGTTCCTGCCTTGCTCGCCATTCCCGCGACCAAGCCGTGCATCGCGCAGACACCCCAACTGCTCGCAGCCCTGCAGCCCATCGACAAACTAGCCAAGCTAGCCCAACCAGACGAACCAGACGCACTCCCCAACGCGCCAGAGCCGCAAGCCTCGGCAACCACTCTCACCGGAACGGTCATAGACCGTGACGGTGACGCCATCGTAGAGGCCCACGTCACCCTCACCATCGAACGCCGCCCCCCCACAGAGGTTCGTACCGGAGCAGACGGCCGCTTCTACTTCGCAAACCTCCAACCCGGCTCCTACACTCTCAGCCTCACCGCCACTGGATTCGCATCCCAACAAGCTGCCGGAACACTACACGCTGGTGAAAGCCTCGCACTCCCCGCCTTTACCCTCACCGCCAGCTCCACCTCCGCCGTGCAGGTCACCGCCACGCAGGCCGACATCGCCCAAGCCCAGATCCAGGAGGCGGAGAAGCAGCGCGTCTTCGGCGCTCTACCAAACTTCTACGTCAGCTACGACTCCAACCCCGCTCCCCTCCGGCCGCGACAGAAGGCTGAGCTCGCCTACAAAACGATCCTCGATCCCAGCACCTTCGTAATCGCCGGAGTCATCGCCGGCATCCAGCAGGGCACCAACACCTACCCCAGTTGGGGTCAGGATGCACCCGCCTTCGGCAAACGCTACGGAGCCGCCTTCGGAACCATCTTCACCGGCACCTTGCTTGGAAACGCGGTCTTTCCCATCCTCCTCAAACAAGACCCCCGCTACTTCGTCAAAGGCAACGGAACAGTCCGCGCCCGCGTACTCTACGCCCTCGCCAACGCCGTCATCTGCAAGGGCGACTCCATGCGCTGGCAGCCCAACTACTCCAGCATCCTGGGGAACCTCGCCGCAGTGGAGATCGCAACCTTCTACTACCCAGCCGCCGACCGCGATGGCACCCGAACCACCCT
>JANYER010000269.1 GCA_025359825.1 Granulicella sp. | reverse complement strand
GCAGAGCGGAAACGGACAATGATACTTTGACTGTGTAGAGCGGTCTTAGCACACCATGCGAGAAGCGCAAACCTTGTGGAAACGGGCGCCTGGTAGCCTCGAGATGGCTCACCTGGAGCGTGTACAGGCCTGCCCCCAGCTTAGCCAGATACCGCTCCTCGTCTGGCAGCTGCACCAAGCACACACACACCGATCAGGGCTGGTCTCACACTAAAGGTGAGCCTAGCGCAACACCACTTTTCCCTTCAAAATCTGTCTTCGCTAATCCTTCCGACACGCTTGTCAAATGGTTCCCAACTGCTTGCATTAGTGATCAAAGGCAGACCGCTCTTGGACAGAAGAACAGCACAACGACCGCGAGGGAAAGGGGAAAGAGGCGCAAGGTCGGGAGAGAGGCTCTTGGAGGCCGGCTCACGTCTTCTTGAAGGTCGGCGGGCAGGTTCCGTTGCCGCTCCTCCTCTTCTTCTACACGGCCCTGGTACCTGCATATCACAGCCCAGGGTCGTCACGGGAAGCAAGGCGGGAGGGAAAGTGCATGGTACACGACATGAGAAGAGGAGTCCCCAGGGGCAACCATGCAGGGTACTGTCAACCAACGACGGACGTTGAAGGACGTCCTCTTCGGCGGCAGCGCTTGTGGTCATAGTATACGGTCACCTGATCCACGAAACGACGGACCCCTATCCTCTTGAAGATAACCTCGCCGACTCGGCTTCAACTTCCAGCCTAAGGATGTGCGGTCCGCGGCAGGCCTTCCTTACTTGATGAACAGCTCCAAATCCAGAGCACGCCCAGAGCGATTCGAAGGATCCGACGTCCTGTTGGTTCCACAGTCTGAGGCTCCAACGAACGCTTGAATAAGGTACGAGGCAACCGGATCCCGATGGCCAACGCGGTGATGGCAAGCAGCAGAATGATCTGGAATGTCAACGCCGTGTAGAGATCGCCCGACAGGGCAGTGTTTCCGGTGACCGGCAGGGATCCCATCTACTGGATGCTAAGCGCGAGCTAAGGGCGTGGCGATCCCTTTGCGCAAATATGACTCCTGTGATGACACGGCTGGTTCACCACCTGACGTGTATGAGGACGTCGGCCACCACACCCAATGACAGCAGACTCAGGTAGGTGATGGAGAGGTGGAAGAGCTTCATCGGAAGCTGGTCTTGATCGAGATGGATGCGGTGTCTGAGCTGGTAGACCTCTCGGACAAACAGTCCGCTCAGGACCACCGATGCCAGCGAATAGATGATCCCCATGTCCGCAACGGGGATCAGCAGTAACGAGCACGCGACCATCGCCCAGGTGTGGGCCACCATATGAGTCGCGACCCTGCGGGGGGTGGTCACCACCGGCAGCATGGGAACACCAGCAACCGCGTAGTCGTCCTTGAAGCGCAGCGCCAGGGCCCAGAAATGTGGCGGCGTCCAGAAGAAGATCACAAGGAACAGCACTACTGCCGGCCATGCCACCTTTCCTGTCACCGCGGCCCAACCGATCAACACCGGCATGCAGCCAGCAGCTCCGCCCCAGACGATATTCTGGGAGGTCCGGCGTTTCAGACCCATTGTGTAGCCCAGGACGTAGAGCAGAATCGCCAAGACAGTGAGCACCGTGGCCATCGCGCTAGTCGTGAACCACAGCAGCACTACCGACAGCACACCCAGCACGAGGCCGAAGGCCAATGCCGCGCGTGGGGACATGGCAGGTGTGTTCGAGCCCGTGGCTAAGGGGCGAGTAGCGGTCCGCTGCATCAAGGCGTCAATGTCGCGGTCGACGTAACAGTTGAGCACGTTTGCGCTACCTGCCGCCAAACTGCCGCCAGCCAGGGTGGCGATAGTGAGGCCGAGCGGAGGCAGTCCACGTTGAGCCAGCACCATGGCCGGCAACGTCGTGACGAGGAGTAGCTCAATGATTCGGGGTTTGGTGAGCTGAAAATATGCGTTCAGTTGCTTCGCCAGCCCAACCTGGCTGCCCTGCACGAAAGTAGTCACGAGGTCCCCTCCAGCCGGTCACGGCAGCGGATCGGTCTTCCTGGACTCTAGGACTCCGTACGGCAGTATGACTAGCAATTCAGCACCTTGGTTGTCGACCGTCGATACCGCGGTGTTCGATTACGGTATCTGGCTCGCGGAAGAGTGGCGCGGTAGCTTCCAGGGCATCGGTGGTCGCATCTTCTAGTGACTCGTTGTTATCGCTTTCCTCGTCGAGTTGTTCGACTTTGCTGCGCAAGATGCCTACGCCTGGTCGCCGGGTCACGCTGGTATGCCGCTGGGTCTGCTTCAG
>JANYER010000195.1 GCA_025359825.1 Granulicella sp. | reverse complement strand
CTGACCAAGGCGACACCGATTGCAGAGCTCTCCGGCCTGGTTTATGGAGCAACGCCCATCCCCGATGACGGCTCAACCAGCCTGTGGCAGAAGCCGATCTTCTGGGCTTGCGTGGTCATTACAGTGCTCTTCGCGCTGAACCTGATGCTCTGGTAGAGCAGAAATGATTGATAGGGAGAGGTACTGGTTATGAGTGAGAAGACTGAGATTTCCATCTGGTTTTTCTGCGGAATTCTGATGCTGGCGTACGGATTGGTGCTGATCGTTACGGGCATTACGGAGCTTCATAATCCTCCCCATACCATGCTGGCGGAGTTGCAGCCAACGCTGTGGTGGGGCGTATTGCTAACCATCTTTGGCGGCTTCTACACCGTGCAGTTTCGACCGGGCAAGGCTTAGCCACGACTGATAGTCTTTTTAAGTGATATGCAGCACTTGCTTGCAGCAACAACAGATTTGGAAACATCGACAAAGACCCGAAACGGGCAAGGAGACAGATGGCGAAGCAGATGACGTTGGGCGTAATCGTTGGCAACCGTGGGTTCTTTCCGAGTCACCTGGCGACCAGTGGGCGACTGGAAATGATTGCGGCATTAGAGGCGGTAGGCATCAAGCCGATCGTACTGACGCCAGAAGACACGGCACACGGCGCGGTAGAAACCTACGAAGACGCCAAGAAGTGCGCTGCCCTGTTCAAGGCCCACGCAGCGGAGATCGACGGCATCATCATCACACTCCCTAATTTCGGCGAAGAACGCGGCCTTGCAGACGCCCTGCGGCTGGCAAACCTGCAGGTACCGGTACTGATTCAAGCGACTCCGGACCATGCCGGCAAGATGGGCATCGCCTTCCGGCGCGACAGCTTCTGCGGCAAGATGTCCATCTGCAACAACCTGAAGCAGTACGGAATTCCTTACTCCCTGACGACGCTCCATACCGAGGCGCCCGATTCAGCAGAGTTCAAGGCTGACCTGTCCTGGTTCTCCGCAGTCTGCCGTGTGGTTGGCGGACTGAAGAACCTGCGCATCGGCGCGATTGGCGCACGGCCTACGGCGTTCAACACCGTACGCTACTCCGAGAAGCTGTTGGAAAAAAGCGGCATTACCGTAGAGACGCTGGACCTCAGCGAGGTCATGGGCCGCATCAACCGGATGAAGGACTCCGACGATGCACCTCAGGAGAAGCTTGCAGCAATCAAGAAATACATCCCGGTTGGCGACACCCCGGAGCCTGCGCTGATGAAGATGGCGAAGCTTGGCGCGGTGATCGACCATTGGATGAAGGCCAGCGAACTGACGGTCTCTGCCGTGCAATGCTGGACATCAATTGAAGAGTTCCTGGGCATCGTTCCCTGCACCGTGATGAGCATGATGAGCGAGAACCTAATCCCCTCCGCATGCGAGGTCGACGTGCTGGGCACGCTAAGCATGTACGCGCTGACACTGGCCAGCGAGAGCCCCTCTGCTCTGCTGGACTGGAACAACAACTACGGCGACAACCCGGACAAGGCAGTCTGCTTCCATTGCTCCAACCTGCCGAAGCACTTCTTCAACGAAGGCGTGAAGATGGACTATCAGCTCATTATTGCCGGCACCGTAGGCAAGGAGAACACGCACGGCACCCTCGACGGTAAGGTGAAGGCCGGCGCGATGAGCTATGCGCGCTTCTCTACCGACGATTTCACCGGACAGATTACCGGCTACGTCGGCGAAGGTGCCTTCACGAACGACCCGCTGACCACCTTTGGCGGCGCGGGTGTGGTGGAGATTCCGAAGATGCAGGAACTTCTACGCTACATCTGCGAGAACGGCTTTGAGCACCATGTGGCGGCGAACTTCTCTAACACTGCAGCCCCGGTGTATGAGGCCGCCTCCAAGTACCTGGGCTGGAAGATGCACTGGCACAAATAGGCTGGGTTGATTGATTCGGTACTGAGGGCGGCTTTCCTTTCGAGGGGCCGCCCTTTACATTGGGTATTCATACTGTGCAGGTAGGCTCGAACTTCTTATGACAATAAAACACGCCGTAACCGGAAAGCCCGTGAAGCAGGCTGTCGCAAAGAAGGCGGCGGCGAAGAAAACGGCCGTGGCTAAAGCAATCGCCGCTCAGTCAGGCGCGTTGCCAGTGGAGAGCTTGTTCTTTAGTCGGGACGAGTCGTGGCTGCGCTTCAACCAGAGGGTGTTGGAAGAGGCGCAGGACCCAACCAATCCGGTGTTGGAGCGGGTTAAGTTTCTGGCGATTACGGCAAGTAATCTAGATGAGTTCATCGAGATTCGCGTGGCCAGTTTTCTGCAGCGGATCGAAGACGGCTACGACCAGGCGCAGCCTCCCGATGAGGGCGGTCTGCGGCCGCAGGAACGACTGGACCGGCTGATTGAGCGTATCGAGAGCTTTGTCCAGGCACAGTACACATGCTGGAATCGGCAGCTGCTGCCGGCGATGGCGGCCGAGAAGATTCGCGTGCTGGGTTGGAAGCAGTTGGGGGACATGGCGCGCGCGCACGCGCTGAAGTTCTTCGATGAAGAGGTGGACCCGCTGCTGACGCCGGTGACAATCGACCCGTCGCACCCCTTCCCGCGCGTGTTGAACAAGGCGCTGTGTATCGCGCTACTGCTGCGCTATAAGCGCAGAGGTGCCGGGCGGGCCAAGCCAAACAGCGTGCTCGGCGTAGTCACCGTACCGCGATCGTTGCCGCGCTTGGTCTGCTTGCCATCCGAATCGGGTCACAGCGATTTTATCTTTCTGCACGAGTTGATCGAGTCGCAGGTGGAACGGATGTTCCGCGGCTATGAGGTGCTCTCGCGCTCGGCCTTCCGTGTTACGCGCAACAGCAATCTCTACATGCAGGAAGAGGAGTCGCGCTCTGTACTTGAGAGCGTACGGGCGGAGCTGCACAACCGGCGTAAGGGCGATGCGGTCCGGCTGGAGATTGAGGGCTCGGCAGCCGAAGAGATCGTCGAGCGGCTGCGCACTAACTTCGAGCTGGACCCCTCGCAGGTCTTCCGGACCGATGGGCCGGTGAATCTGTCACGCTTGATGAACCTGTACTCCGAGGTCAAGCGTCCGGACCTGAAGTACGAGCCCTTCGCCGCGAAGGAGTACAAAGTGGAATCGAAGTCCGGCGACCTCTTTGAAGACCTGCGGAAGAAGGACATTCTGCTGCACCACCCATTCGACTCCTATACCGCAGTGGAAGATTTTATCGAAGCCGCTGCAACGGACCCGCTGGTCATCTCGATGCGCCAGACGCTATACCGGACCAGCAAGGACTCCCCGATCTTCCGTGCGCTGATTGAGGCCGGACAGAGCAAGGAGGTCACGGTGGTGGTTGAGTTGATGGCGCGGTTCGATGAAGACTCCAACATCCGCTGGGCCCGAGAGCTGGAGGACGCCGGAGTCGGGGTGTTCCACGGGATCTTCGGCTTGAAGACGCATTGCAAGCTCGCGCTGCTGGTGCGCAGAGATCCGGATGGCGTACTGCGACGCTACGCCCACCTGGGGACCGGCAACTACAACCCGGTGACGGCACGTTTCTATACCGACATGAGCTTGTTGACTTCGCGGCGCGAACTGACCTCTGCGGTCCAGAGAGTATTCAACTACTTGACGGCGGAGACGGACTCCGGCTCCTACAGCCCGTTGCTGGTCGCTCCATTGACGTTGTGGGATGGTGTAGTCGACCTGATCGAACGTGAGGCTGCCCATGCCAAGGCAGGGCGTCCGGCCGCGATCGTAGCCAAGATGAATGGCCTGCTGGATCGCCGAGTGGTCGAGGCACTGTACGCAGCCTCACAAGCCGGAGTCGAGATCGACCTGATTATTCGCGGTATGTGCTCGTTGCGCCCGGGGGTGAAGGGGCTGAGCGAACGGATTCGCGTCCGTAGTATTGTGGGACGCTTTTTGGAGCACAGCCGTATCTTCAGCTTCGCCAACGGTGGCAAGGAAGAGGTCTATTGTGGAAGCGCAGACTGGATGCCGCGCAACCTGGTGGAACGCTGCGAGGTTATGTTTCCGGTCGCGGATCCTGCGCTGTCAAAGCGGCTACGAGACGAGATTCTAGGCGCCTATTTGAAAGACACGATGAAGGCGCGAATCCTGCAACCAAATGGGGATTATAGGCGCGTGGTCGCTGGCGCTGAACCATTTAGCGCGCAGGACTTCCTGATGCGGGTGGCGCAAACGGCGCCTGGCCACGCTCCCGCCGAGGAATCGACCCCAGCGGCGAAGTAGTGAGAGCAATCACAAAGGCCACGGCGTAGAGCCGTGGCCTTCGTGATGTGCGTCGTGCCGACTACGCTACTGAACGGTAAACGTAATAGTGGTGCTGTGTGCGACGGTACCGGTGCTGGTGGTAGCAAAAGCGTTGACCCGTACCGTATACGTTCCAGGTGTAGCGAACGTGGTGGTCGTAGTGTTGGTCGGGGTGCCCGAATTGCTGGATGACCCGCAGCCTACCGCGCCCAGAGCAGCGACGGAGAGGATGGCAGCCAGCAGCGCTCCCCAACGACGCCGACGAGGAACAACCAGCAGTAGCAGTGAAGCCAGCGTCGCTCCGGAGCCAGCCATGTACCAGGGGTGGCGGGGTAGGGCGGGCGGACTGTTTTTGGCAGACGTCCCCAGCTTGACCAACCCATTGCCGGTCTGCGCCTGCGAGGTGAAAGCGGAGAGCACGAAGCTAGTCGTCGCGTTGGTAGTGGAGCTGATTATCACCGTAGTGGGGGTGAAGGTGTAGCTGGCAGCCAGCGAGCTGTCGGTTGCGGTCGCGGTGAAGGTAACGGTTCCGGTAAAGCCATTGACCGGAGCGATGGTAAGCGTCACGCCCGTCGCAGCCGCGCCGGACTTGGCGGTCGCCACTGCCGTGCAGGGTGTAAGCGCAAAGTCTGCCTTGGTTGCGGAGACGATGTCGGTAGTGACGAAGCCCTTCGAGCCGACGAAGGTGGGGTCGCCGGAGTAGAGGGCGGTGATGACGTGGCCGCCAGAGCTGAGTGCTGTGGTGACGTAAATGATCGAGGCCGAGCCAGCAATCAGCGGAACGGGCGAGCCGCTGGCAACACTATCGACCAGAATCTGCACCGTGCCGGTGGGAATTGCAGGACCAGACGCAGCAGCGACCCGGATGGTGAGGCTGAGCGACTGGCTGGAACCCGTGACTCCACACAGGGTGCTGGAGGTGGTGACAGTGGTGGTAGACAGGCTCTTGACAATGGTCGAGCCAGAGCTGATGGGAGTGACGGTGGTCCACTTGGTCGCCAGGTTGAAGACATCCACCGAACCCCAACCCGTGGCCTGATCGTAGCCTGCTACAGCGGTGTAGCCGATGACGCCACCGTTGGGACAGTTGGGCGTTCCAGCCGTGCAGGCGCTGCTGTTATTGCCGCCGACGATGTCGTGGAAGATGGTGGCGCTCTGGGCGCTATTAGCAAGAGCGTAGATCGTTGGCCCAGCGTTACCGATGCGGGAGCCGATCTTCTGCTCCACCAGCGCCAGGATTCCGGCTAAGGAAGGGGCAGCGACCGAGGTTCCGCCAACGACGGAAAGAGATTGACCGTCCGCAGCGCGGAAGCCAGAGACGCAGGAGCCGGAGACGCAGTAGAGCGACCCGACGTGGCTGGAGGCGGCATTGAGTGAGATATCCGGAACGTCGCGAGAGAAGTCATTCGGGGTGCCGGTGCCATTCTGCCAGTAAGGCTTGGTGAAGTAGGCGCTGGCACCACCACCGCCTGCGGCCAGACCGTTTGCCGCAGTGGACTCGTTCCACACCGTCTCCGGGATGTAGCTCAGTGCTGAGCCGCCGTTGGAGTTGTTGGTGGACGCTGCACCCCAGTAGGTGGTCGCACCGGTCGCGCTGCCGTCATTGAACATGGCACCGCCAGCCGAGGTGACAAACGGAGAGCTCGAGGGAAAGTCCACGTTCAGACCAGTCACTGCGGGGTAGCTGTTGTAGTCGCAGTCGGTCGCGCCAGAGTCGCCGGAGGGGCCGACGATGGTTTGACCCTGGGCGTTGGCTTGCTGGAAGAACTGGTTCAGGTAGCTAAGGTTGGCGCTGCCGAAGTTGATCTCGCAGTCGCCGTAGCTGATCGAAATGATGGGTGCAAGGTTGTCGTTGATCGCGCTGAGCAGCGAACCGGAGAGCACGTTGGTGGAGTTGACGTAGACGAGGTTCGCGTTGGGTGCGGTAGCGCCTGCCCACTCAACGTCCAACATGGCTTCGGGAAGGTCACTGGTAGAGGTGCCAGGGTTGTTGCCGTAGAGCCTTACGGTAGGCAGCGGATTGGGGCAGGTTGTGCTGACCGTGGTGCAGAGCCCGGACGCCGTACGAAAGGCAGTGACGTCGGTGAGGCTGATATTGGTCTGTCCTACTACAGCGATACTGTATCCGCCACCCACGCCTGCGCCGACTCCAACGCCGGTGCAGAGGTTGGCTCCGCAGGCAGTGGTGAGCAACGGCTTAACGTCGTAGATGGTGTAGAAGTCACCCGGCGCAATGTAGTGGTTGCCCGATAGAGTAGAGGTGAACTGGGGGTGAAGGCCAGTGGTGTCAGCGGCATCCAGCTTGACCACCCGCGTGCGAGCACGGGACTTCAGCTTGAGGTCGTTGAGACCGGAGAGCGAGGTAACAACCCCGGCGATTCCTGCCGGTAGCACAGGATCGGTGACGTTCGAGATGTGGGTCTCGCCATCAATCAGCAGGGAGTGGATGCTGGTGCTGAACGACTGCTGCACCTGCCCTACCGTACCGCTGAAGGTGATGTAGTTCGCGCCACGGCCTGTGCCGGTAATGGTGAATCCCTGGTTGGTGAGCCAGGACGAGACGGTAGCAATATCCTGCGCGGCCAGACCAAACTGCGCTCCGAACTGCTCCGGCGTGAGCCACTGGTGATAGCGCGTCGAGCTGGGGTCCTGCAGGTCGATCAGCAACTGATTGAGGGCGGTCTCCTGTGCGGCGGTGCGGTTGAAGACGATCATCAGCGAATCAAGCTTGCGGTCGACCGCGGCGGCTCCAAGATCAGTGGCGGCCAAAGCTTTGGCCGGGATCGTATGTGGCAGCGCAACGCGAGTCGAGGTTCCCACCGATGCAATACGAGACTGCACCGCAGCCTGGACGGATACAACAGCAGAGAAACCAAGGAGGACGGGTAGGACGAAACGAAGGGGCAAACGACGACGCATGAGGTTCCCTGCCTTACTGAAGTGTGATCCTACCACCAGGATTCTTGCTGCTGGTTTGCCCGGTTGGATGATGACTGAAGCCTGAAGCGGTCTGGTTTGAGGTGGTACCGTACCGATTGCAACGGGAGCGTATATGCCTGTCATCTGCCTGCCATCGGAGTAGACGATGTTTGTCCTACCTGATGGTACAAGGCTCTACGATATTTAGACCTGCGTCAGCGAAAAAGGTTGTGGTTTCAGGAAAGAGACATTCGTCGCTTCAAAAAGCCGACGCAATAATCCTCCGGAAACTTTAGGGGAGGCCGGGTCGATTCCGGCCTTCGAAAAGGCCGGAATCGACTGGGCCTTATGCTACTGGATCGTTACCTGGTACTGGTAGTTGTGGCGGGAGGTATTGACGCCATCGTTTCCAGCGGTGGTGATGTTGAAGATCTGGGTTCCCAAAGGAGTTCCAGGGTCTGCGGGCGCTGCATTGTCGGGAGCTGCCGTCGTACCCAGACCACAGCCCAGGCTGGGGAGGAGGCTCAGCGAGAGCAGGCTGGCGAGCAGGAACGGAAGCGCCCGGCGACGACGGGGCAGCAACAGGCAAAGCAGTGTCGCCAGGGCAGAGCCGGTACCGGCACCAAGTGCCCAGGAGCTCTTTCCGGAGCCAGCCACCTGCGTCGGCTTGGCCTTGGCCGCAGTCGTGGTCACTGTCATAGTGGTAGATCCACCGCCTTGCAGCGTCGCAGGGCTGAAGCTGCAGGTGGCCTCCGCGCCGGATGGTGGCGTGCAGCCAAAGCTGACAGTGCCATTGAACCCGCCGACGAGACCGATCAGCATCACCACCTGACCAGTCTGTCCGGCCTTCAGGGTCAGCGTCTGCGGCACCATGATGAGGTTGTAGTCCGTCAAGTTGAGCGGCAGAGTGGCGGACGTTGCCGGAGCAAAATTGGAGTCGCCGTTATAGATGGCGTAGACGCTGTGCGTCCCCGCGAGAAGCCCAGTGGTGGTGAAGCGGGCGATGGACTGGTTCGGCCCATTCGGCGTCAACGTAATCGCACCCGACGAGCCACCCAGCTGGACGATGCTCCCATTGTAGGTATCGAAGAAGCTGACCGTGCCGGTAGGCCCGACAGTATTCGAGACCGTGGTGAAGACGGTCGCGGTGATGACGATGTTCGCGCCCGCAAGTGCTGACGTGAAGTTCGAAGTCACAGTAAGGGTCGAAGGCAGCAGCGTCGGGTTGACCGCCTGGGGCGTAGAGGTGCTGGCGTTCCAGTTCGTGTCGCCGCTATAAGCAGCCACAATGTTGTGAGTAATATTGCCCGACAAGGTGACACTGGCAGCGGCTTGGTTGGAGCCAACTGCCCCGGTGGCGATGAGCTTGCCGTTGTCGTAAAAGGTCATGTTGCCGGTGAAGTTGTAGGGACCCGGTCCGTTGCCGGAGGCTGAGACATTGGCCGTAATCGTCACGGGCTGGCCCGCCTGTGGTGCTACCGGCGTGGTCGTGACGTTGACCGTGGTATTCCCCTTAATGGTCGTAAAGGTATTGATGTTGACCGGAGATTGGCATTGGAAGTTGGTGGTTCCGGTGCAACTCACCGAGAGGGTATAGCTGCCGGGAGGTGGAACACCGAAGGTGATGTTGGCGGTTGCACTGTTACCACCGGGGTTGGGTGAAAGGGTCGCCGAAGCAGTGGCCCCGGTGACACCTTGCACGACAGCGGTGACCAGTCCGGTGGGTGCGGCGTTCGCTCCGGGTAAGGTGACGGTGGCAGTGACCGTTGCGGTGCTGCCATAGGGAACGCTCGAGGCCGGCGAGACGGTCGCCAACAACGTTGCATTGACGATGCTGATGGTGATAATGACGCTGCTTGCATTGCTGCTTGAAGCATAGTTCGTATCACCACCGTAGGTTGCAGTGACGTTGTACGTACCCACATTGAGCGCGGTTTTCACCGTAAATACAGCATTGCCGGCGCTGTCGACGGTTGCGCTGCCCAGAACTCCCTGGGTCGCAGAGCTGAAGGTCATCGTGCCGGTAGGGTTTGCATTGCCGTAGACAGGGGCCAGGACTTTGGCGGTTAGCGTAAAGGCATCTCCATAATTCAGCGAATAGCTGCTGGAGACGAGCGAGGTCGTTGTAACAAGGCTCCCGCTGGCACGGGGAAAGACCTTGGCCAGGATAGTGAGATCTACCACACCGAGGCCAGTCGCGGACTCCCACGTTCCTGCCGGGGCAGCATCAGGCTGCGTATACAGGCCCGGAGTGGTAGCAAGTGAGTACAGAACCGGGTTGACGTTGCCCTGACGGCTGCCTGTCTCACGCAGCAAGCTAGTCAAAGTCTGGGTAAGGTCGGCGACGCTGGAGGTCGTCAGGTCGGGCTGGTGACGCAGCGCATCGCTGGGCAGACCGGCGGCGACCTGCCAGTCCGGGCGGCCTTCGATGCTGGCGTCCGGGACAGAGGCCGACGTTGTGAGCGCCGTCACTTCGGGCAGGCTCAGCAACTCGCTGCTGCAGGTGCTACTCGCGAGGATCGTAATGCCCTGTGCGTTCGCCTGGCGGAAGAGTCCCTGATACGCAGCGAAGTCCGAGGGGGCGATAGCAGTACAGCTCTGCGACATAAGAGTCAGGATAGGAGAAGTATTCGCGTCGACGGCACTGGCAGCCGCGGCGAAGGTATCGGTATCCGCTGCCGTAAGCGCAGTAGCACGGCCCTGCAGCGAAGTTGCGGAGAGGCTGCCAACACTGGCCGGGATGTCATCCAGTCCGCTAACTGACGCCACTATCGGGGCGACCGCAAACGGCACGGAAGGCATATTCGCCGGGGCAAACCGAGACTGGCCGGAGACAGCGTAGCGGTGCAGCGACACGCTGAACGCCCGCTGCACCTGATCCACCGTACCGGAGAGGGTCAGGCGGGTACGCGCGGCCGAGACCGAAGCCACGGCAAGCCCTTGTGCCTGGGCCCAGGTGGTGAGCGTAGCGAGTTGGTCGTCTGTAGCGCCGTAGCTGGCGGCGAACTGCTGCGGCGTAAGCCACTTGTGATAACTGGTCGAAGAAGCAGTAGTCTGCGCCGTAAGCAGTTGCTCCAACGCAGCGGCACGCTGGGCCGTGGGGGTAAGGCGAAGAGTAACCGTGAGGGGCTGCGATGCGGGCAGTTGGCCGAGGTCGGCAACGGCATCCCCATTCGTCGCGCCAGTCGCCGCCGTAAGCGCGCGGGCCGCGATAGTCGTGCGTTGCGCGTGCAGTGCGGCTGTCGAGCTGGCCAGCAGGCAGAGCAGCAGTAGTGGCCGAGCCATGGAGTGCAGTCGAGAGCGTTTTCCGGGGAGCAAAGGCTGCGAAGTAGACATAGTGATCGGCTTTGATGGTTACAGGGCTGCCCCCAAAACACAATAAAAAACACCAGCCGGAGAGGTGCCGTAGCTGGTGCTTTTGTGGGATATTGTGCTGCCTTGGTAACTACTGCAACTTTCGCGTTACAGCGTGTACTTCCCTGCCTGGATGACGTGCTGCGCGACCTGCCTGCGGAGCGCAATGGTGTCCGAGCCATCGTGCTTGGAGAGGCGGCGAAGAATAGTGAGCTGGGTACGAAGCATGTCGCCCTCAGCCACAGCCGCGATGATCTTGCGGGCCGCCAGCTCAATCTTGTCGAAGGCTCCGGCCGCATAGATACGGGCCATCGCAACCGCAATATCGCTGTTGGCCTTTCCGCCTGCCATCTTCTCCGCACGCAACAGGCCGGACTCCATTGCGAACACCTCGATGATCATATCGGCGATGGCACCCATCACCTCCTGCTCGTCGGCGATCTTGGCCATGTACTTCTGGGTCGCAGCGCCCGCAGCGAAGAGGGTGAGCTTCTTCGCCGCAGCCAGCAGGGCCAGTTCGGCTGCTAGCGGGCCTTCCAACTCTTCTTTCGGGCTGGGTCCAGCCATCACCTCGTCCATCAGGCTCTTGATGGCGGGCATCAGGGCCAGCTTGCCAGACATCGCCGACTTCATCAACCAGCCCGTAATAATCAAGCGGTTGATCTCGTTGGTGCCCTCGAAGATGCGGTTGATGCGAGCATCGCGGTAAGCACGCTCTGCCGGGTACTCCTCGACGTAGCCGTAGCCTGCGAAGATCTGCAGTGACTCATCCACCACCATATCCAGCATCTCCGAAGCCCACACCTTCACGATGGAGCACTCGACCGCGTAGCCCTCAATACGCTTCTGAATCTCGGCTGTATCGTTTTTGTCCACACCAGCCAGCGCGCGGTCGATCAGTCCGACCGTCCGGTAGCAGACCGCCTCGCCGGTATAAATGCCGACCGCCATATTCGCCAGCTTCTCCTGAATCAGCCCGAAGTCAGAGATCGGCTTGCCGAAGGCCTTCCGCTCTTTGGCATAGCGCAGTCCATTATTGAAGGCCATCCGCGCCCCGCCAATCGCCGCATTGCCCAGCTTGTAGCGGCCAACGTTCAGGATGTTGAACGCAATATGATGCCCCTTGCCAACCTCACCCAGCAGGTTTTCCTTGGGGATGACGCAGTTATTCAGAATCAGCGGCGTAGTCGAGCTGCCCCGAATGCCGAGCTTATGCTCCTCCTTGCCGGGTGCAAAGCCGGGCGTTCCCTTCTCAATCAGGAACGCAGTCAGCTTCTCCTTGCCCGCGTCCTTGCCTTCTTTGATCTCGCACTTCGCGAAGACCGTAAAGACATCGGCAAAGCCACCATTCGTAATCCACATCTTCTCGCCGTTCAGCGTGTAGGTCTGCCCATCGTCGGAGAGCACCGCCCGAGTCCTAGCATTCACTGCGTCCGAGCCGCTGGTCGACTCCGACAGCGCATAGGCCCCAACAAACGTCCCGTCCGCAAGCTTGGGCAGGTACTTCTGCTTCTGGGCTGGCGTGCCGTACCAGACCAGCGGCAGCGTCCCAATGCCCGTATGCGCCGAGAAGGCCACGGAGAAGCTGCCCTGCTTCGAGATGTTCTCCGCAATGATGGCCGAGCTGGCCTTATCCATCTCCAGCCCACCGTACTCCTCCGGAATATCAGCCGAGGTAAGTCCAAGCTCAGCCGCCTCCTTGATCAGGCGACGTGTCACCGCAAAGTCCTTCACCTCAATCGCATCCGACTGCGGGACCACCTCATTCGTGGCGAAGTCTGCGGTAGTCTGCGCAATCTGGCGATGCTCTTCGGTAAAGTCCTCGGGGAAGAAGCAGTCGGCAGGAGTCGGGTTGGTGATGAGAAAGCTGCCTCCTGCGATAGCTGCGGCAGTTGCGATGGGAGCAGTTGTTGTGGCCATGGTGTTACCCCATTTCTATTGCAAATTCTTCTTGAGTCTTCGGACAGCGAATAGGGCTTCAGTTAGAAAAGTCGTCAAATAAATCTAACCCCATAACTCGTGAACGAAGGACGTTTTACTTGATGGATAGACAACCGCATCACGTGTATAAAGACCGACTATGTAAAAGACAGGAATTGCACTCCCCACCAGCACGAGACCCGTAAACAGGTGAGAATTTGAGCTTGACCCTAAAAGGCCTACCAGTATTGGAATTAAAACTAAAACAATGATGGAAAATGCGAACTCAATCGAAACAAACATGGCTCCAAATATTGATATTGCTGCTGCAACTAACGACATCCCCCCAAAAAAGAGATATAGATTCTCGCCATATCTGTGCAATATCAGTGACATTTAGCTCATTGCCTCAAAGATTCCCGCAGCACCCATCCCCCCGCCGACGCACATCGTCACCATCCCGTACTTCGCCTTCCGCCGAGGCATCTCGCGCAGCAGCGTAGCCGTGAGCTTGGCACCGGTACATCCAAGCGGATGACCAAGAGCGATAGCTCCGCCATTGACGTTCACCTTAGCAGGGTCAATCCCGAGTACCTTGAGCACTGCCAGCGACTGCGCTGCGAACGCCTCGTTCAGTTCAAAGAGGTCGATCTGGTCGAGCGTGAGGCCAGCCAACTTAAGCACCTTAGGAATGGCATGGATGGGGCCGATGCCCATCTCCTCCGGATCGCAGCCCGCATACGCGAAAGCAACAAATCGCGCCAGCGCAGGGATACCCAGCGCAGCAGCACGGCTCGCCGACATCACAATCGCGGCCGCAGCACCATCGCTGGTCTGGCTGGAGTTTCCCGCCGTCACCGTACCTTTCGCGTGGAAGACAGCCTTAAGTTTGGCGAGCGCTTCAAGCGAAGTATCCGCACGCGGCCCCTCATCCTGCTGGAAGATCGTGTCCACCGACTTCGCCTTCCCCTTGCCAACCGGCGCTGTAGTGGTCACCGTTACCGGCACAATCTCATCCACAAACTTACCCGCCGCAATCGCTGCAATCGCCTTCTGGTGCGAGTCATACGAGAACTGGTCCTGCTGCTCCCGCGTAATGCCGTAATGGGCAGCAACCCGCTCCGCAGTCAGCCCCATCGACATGTAGCTACCGGGATAGTTCTCCACAAGCCAGGGGTTGACCGAAATTTTGTTACCGCCAAACGGCACATACGACATACTCTCCACGCCACCAGCGAGGATCACCTCAGCCCCGCCACCACGGATGCGATCCGCAGCCAACGCAATCGACTGTAGCCCCGAAGCGCAGTAACGATTGACAGTCATCGCAGAGGTAGTAACAGGCAACCCAGCCCGAAAGGCAGCGATCTTGGCCACGTTCATTCCCTGCTCCGCCTCCGGCATAGCGCAGCCGAGGATTACGTCCTCAATCTCAGCCTTATCAAGCTGTGGCAGACGATCCAGAGCGCCCTGGATCGCAACAGCAGCAAGATCATCAGGCCGCGTCGTGCGTAGCGTTCCGCGCGGAGCTTTGCCAATAGCAGTACGGACGGCGGAGGTAATAACGACTTCCATAAAACAACTCCCTATTGTTGCTGATAGCTCGTACTAATTCCTGAGTGGTTTACCGGTCTTCAAAGTAAAGGCAATGCGCTCCTGCGTCTTCTTCTCACCGCAAAGCGAAAGGAAAGCCTCGCGTTCCAGGTCCAGCAGATACTGCTCGGACACCAGCGTCCCCGGCGTCACCTTGCCACCTGAGAGCGCATACGCCACCCAGTTCGCAATCTTCGCATCATGCTCCGAGATGTACTGCGCCTCGCGCATCGTCCATACCGCCAGCTTCAGAGTCGCGAGCACCGACTCTCCCGGCGCAGGAATGTCCGACCGCATCATCGGCGCGGAGTAACCCGAGTTGGCGATGTCGCGAGCCTTGTGCTTCGCATCCAGCAGCAGGCGCTCCCGATTCATCGTCACAATATCGGCAGGCCGCAGAAAACCCAACCCACGCGCCTCCGCCGCCGAAGTCGACACCTTCGCCATCGCAATCGTCTCGAAGTTCTTCTTCAGCGCCTCAAAAATCTCAACACCTTCACCACGCGCGTCCGGCCTGATGCTCGAACCCGCCTCGATGCTCCGCAGAACGAACTCCTTGCAGCCACCTCCACCGGGAATCAGCCCCACCCCGGTCTCGACCAGACCCATGTAAAGCTCTGCGTGAGGCTGGCGCGCTGCCGCATGTAACGAAATCTCAACGCCACCACCCAGGCACATGCCATAGGGCGCAACCACCACCGGGCGCGGGCAGAACTTAATCGCCTGCGTCATATTCTGGAAGCCGCGAACCATCAGATCCACGTCGTCCCACTCCTCGTCCTGCACCCCGAGCAGAAGCTGCATCAGGTTCGCTCCGACTGAGAAGTTACCCGAATCCCCGGAGAGCACAAACGCCTCAAAATTACCGACGATCTCCCCCGAAGGCTTCAGCGTCTGCGTAATCAGCGAGACAATATCCTCACCCAGCGCATTCATCTTGGAGTGCAGCTCAATCCCGGCAACACCGTCACCAAGATCGATCACCGAAGCGCCAGCATTCTTCTTCACCACCCCATTCGCCTTCTTCAAAATGCTGAACGAAGTAATGCCATGAGCAACCGGAACCGCCTTGTACGCACCGGCGACAGGATCAAAGAACACCCGCCCGGACGCCGTCTTCGGATCGTCCTGGTACCAGCTCTCTCCGACGGCCAATAGCTTCTCGACATTCGCAGCAATCGGCAGACCAGCAGCGCGCATCTTCTCCGTCGTGGCCCGCACTCCAGCGGCGTCCATCATCTCGAACGGCCCAAGCTCCCAGCTAAAGCCCGTCTTCATCGCCGTATCGATCTCCACGATACTGTCCGCGATCTCAGGAATTCGATTCGCCGCATACGTAAAGAGCTCCGTGAGCAGGGGCCAGTAAAACGCAGCAGCCTTATCACTGCGAGCATCCGCGTGGAGCAGCTGCGGAATACGAGCGCCAGTGGCCTCAACGTTCTTCGCCATCTCCAGCGCAGGAAGCTTCGGACGCATGCTGGGCTTGTAGTCGAGCGTCTGCCAGTCGAGCACCAGCCGAAGATCACGTCCCTGCTCGTCCTTCCCTTCTTTCTTGTAGAACCCCTGCTTACTCTTGTCCCCCAGCCACCTGTTCTCGAGCATCTTCGTAATGAAAGGTGCGAGAACGACCTCCGCCCGCTCATCCTTAATATTCGCGGCCTGCGCAGAAAAATTACTGGAGACATGCGCCAGAATATCGATGCCCACCATATCCGCGAGCCGGAACGTCCCGGTCTTCGGCCACCCCAGCGGCGAACCGGTCAAAGCATCGACCTCTTCAACTGAGAGCGCCTGGCTCATCATCAGCCGCACAGCGTTCATCATGCTAAAGGTGCCAATCCGGTTGGCAATAAAATTCGGCGTATCGTGCGAGCGTACAACTGCTTTACCCAGCCGCGTATCGCAAAAGTGCGCGATGGTGGCGACGTCCGCAGCATCAGTTTCAGCCGTCGGAATAATCTCCAGCAGACGCATGTAACGCGGCGGATTGAAAAAGTGCGTGCCGAAAAAGTGCGGCTTAACCTCCTCTGAAAGCCCCTCAGCAATGGCATGGATCGGGATGCCGCTGGTGTTCGAAGTCAGGATCGCCCCCAGCCGACGATGCTGCTGCACCTTGTTGAGCAGCGCGTGCTTGATGTCAAGGTTCTCGGCTACCACCTCGATGATCCAGTCGCAGTCGGCGATTAACGCCATATCGTCATCGAAGTTCCCCAGCGTAATCAGCCGTGCAGAATCAGGCGTATAGAAGGCAGTCGGCTTGGACTTCTTCAGCCCATCCAGCGCGCTGAGGACGAACTTATTGCGCTCTGCTTTGGTCGCTTCGGGAGAGGTACCGGGCGGGACGATATCCAACAGCACCACCGGCAGGCCCGCGTTGGCGATGTGGGCGGCGATGCGCGAGCCCATGGTTCCAGCCCCCAAAACGGCCACTTTACGGATTTGCGACGGCTTACTACTGCTTGAAGCGGACGTGCTGGGCGACATGCTGCGACTCCTGCGGGCAATTCTCCCGGACGCCGTGAGCATACTGAATGGTCATTCATTTCGTCAAGTGAATCATTCGTGAACATTCTTCCGCCGTGCTAACTTGATGACACCGTGGCGACATATATAGAGCAATCGCTGGAGCAATTGAAGGTTTTTGAGGGCTGTGTCCCCTGGATGTACCGGGACACGGCAGGCAAGGTAACGGTCGGGGTCGGGCTGATGCTGCCGGACCCAGCGGCTGCGACCACACTCCCATTCCTTCTGGCCGGGCAGCCCGCGACGACAGCCGAGATCACAGCAGAGTTCCACCGCGTTGCAGCCATGCCGGAGGGCAAAGCCGCAGATTTCTATCGCGGCACCGCCTCGCCACTCCTCGCCCAGCAGACCATCGACGCCAAACTACGCGACGTCCTGCTCGGCTTCGAAGGAAAGCTACGCGCCGCCCTACAGGGATACGACACCATGCCGAATGCCGCCAAGCTCGCTTTACTGGACATGGCCTACAACCTCGGTCCGGCGGGACTACTGGCCGACTACCCGCGCCTGATTGCAGCAGTCGATCAGGGCCACTGGGCGCAGGCCGCCACCGAATGTCTGCGCCACGGCCCCAGCACTGTGCGCAATGCCTGGACGAAGCAACAGTTCCTGGCGGCAGTAGTCGTAACCATCCGCGCCGAGGCTGAAGGTTGGTGGTCGCGCCTTGCTAACGCAGTAAAGCGTCTCTGGAACTAGGACTGCCCATAGGATTTTGATCCCATAAGGCCAGACTCAGCGCGGGTTAGCTGGAATCCGTTATTGTTAAGGCTCTGTTGCGGAGGAGGGTCGTTTGCTGCGAATGCGTGTAGTTCCCTATTTCATAGGCTTGGGTTTATTGGTCAGCTCGGTATGGGCACAGGATTTGGCCAGTTTTGAGAAGCGCACCACCGTCAAAGTGCTGCCAAACGGCTTGACCCTGATCGTCTGTGAGCGCCCCGAAGCGCCGGTCTTCAGCTTCTACACGCTGGTCGATGCAGGCTCCGCCGACGATCCGCAGGGTGCCAGCGGCCTGGCCCACATGTTTGAGCACATGGCCTTCAAAGGCACGAACGAGGTCGGCACCACCAACTACGCAGCCGAGAAGATTGCACTTGCCAAGGTTGAAGTCGCCTACGCTGCCTTCAACGCTGAGCAGCGCAAGCTGGTAGGCCAAGACGCCAAGAAACTCGAGCAGTTGCAGAAAACTTATGAAGCAGCCGTCGCTGCCGCTGGCAAGTACGTCATCCCCAACCAGTTCTCCGAGATCGCAGAACAGAACGGCGCAGTCAACCTCAACGCCTCCACTGGCGAAGACTCGACCCAGTACTTCTGGAGCATGCCTTCCAACCGGCTTGAACTGTGGGCCTATCTGGAGAGCGGACGCATCGGCCATCCCGTCGAGCGTGAGTTCTACAAGGAGCGCGACGTGGTGCAGGAAGAGCGGCGCATGCGCAACGACTCCTCCCCCACCGGCCGCATGGTGGAGCAGTTCCTCGCCACCGCATACACGGCCCATCCCTACGGACGCAGCGGCGTCGGCTGGGAGAGCGAGATCAGCCAGGTCACCGCGACCGAGGCCGCAGCCTTCCATAAAAAATACTACGTGCCCTCGAACATCGTCGTAGCCGTTGTGGGCGATGTGAAGGCCAGCGAGACCATGCCGGTCCTCACTAAATACTTCTCCACCATCCCCGCTGGTCCCAAGCCGGAGCCGATGACCACCATCGAGCCCAAACAGTTCGCTGAGAAGTCTGTCGTCATCACGGAGCAGACGCAGCCCTTCTATATTGAGGGCTACCACCGCCCCGACTATCGTGATCCCGATGACGCGGTGTACGACGCCATTACGGATATCTTCTCCAACGGACGCACGGCGCGCCTCTATCGCAGCCTGGTCCGCGACCAGCGCATCGCTGCGGCGGCTGAAGGCTTCAGCGGATTTCCCGGCGTGAAGTACCCCGGCCTGTTCGCCGTCTATGCCGTGCCGCTGCCGGGTCACACCCCGGAGGAGATGCGCACCGCTATCCAGAAGGAGCTGGAGCGGCTCAAAACCGAAGACATCTCCGACGCAGAGCTGGAACGCTACAAGACACGCAACAAGGCGGACCTGCTGCGCGGCCTGGCCGATAACGAAGGCCTGGCCCATCAGCTGGCCGAGTACCAAACCCGCTTCGGTGACTGGCGCGAGCTGTTCAACCAGTTGAAGAAGGTCGACGCCGTCAACAAGGCAGATGTTCGTCGCGTAGCGAACAAGATCTTCGTAGCAGGTAATCGCACCAGTGCACGCATCGAGTTTGCCGATGCCAAGCCCAAGGCAGCCAAGAGCACCGGGGGTGGGGAATGAGGAGTTCCGTGATTCGATTTGGAAACAAAGTAAATGTAGCTGTTATTGCTCTGAGTGTTGTTGGACTATTTGAATCAACAGCCTTTGGGCAGGCGGCAAAGCCTGAAGCTTCACCTGTCGCTAAGACAACAACCGCCCAACCGTGGAAGAAGATTCCAGTCCCCGCGCTGCACGCCTTTAAACCCGTGCAGCCGAAGCGGATCGAGCTCGCAAACGGGTTGGTTCTGTTCTTACAGGAAGACCACGAGCTCCCCTTCATCAGCGGCAGCATCCTCATTCGTGGCGGCAGCCGGGACGAGCCAGCCAACAAGGTCGGCCTGGTAAGCCTCTACGGACAGACCTGGCGCACCAGCGGTACCGCCGCAGCCAGCGGCGACGTCCTCGACGACCGACTGGAAGCCAAGGCCGCTGCGATTGAAACCGGCGGCGGAAGCGCCACGACCTCGGTGAGTTGGAACAGCCTCAAGGGCGACTTCGACACCGTCTTCGCCACCACCATGGAGCTGCTGCTCAAGCCTGCCTTCAGCAAGGACAAGCTGCAACTAGCCAAGCGTCAGATGGAAGCCGGCATCGCACGACGCAACGACGATGCCAGCGGTATTGCCGGTCGCGAGGCCAACAAAGTCGTCTACGGCGAGAACAGCCCCTACGCGCGCCGCACCGAGTACGCTACGGTCGAAGCCGTAACCCTGGACGATCTGAAATCCTGGCACGACAAATCCGTCATTGCCAGCAACATGATCGTCGCAGTCTCAGGCGACTTCGACGGCACTACCATGGAAGCGGCCCTTCGCAAGGCCTTCGAACCACTCCCCAAGGGCGCAGCATTCGTGACCGCGAAGGTAGACTTTCCCGGCCCAACTCCCGGCGTCTACTTCGTCAACAAGAGCGACGTGAACCAGTCGAATGTATTCATAGTCGGCTTAGGAACAGAGCGCAGCAACCCTGACTACTACGCCCTGAATGTGATGAACGAGATCTTCTCCGGCGGCTTCGGCTCCCGCGTCATGCAGAACGTCCGCACCAAGCTCGGCCTGGCCTACAGCGTCGGCGGCAGCTATGGTTCGGCATACGACCATCCCGGCATCTTCCGCGTAGGCGCAGGCACCAAGAGCGCAAGTACCGTAGCAGCAACTCAGGCGATGCTCGACGAGATTGGACGCCTCAAAACCGATCCTCCCACCCCCGACGAGCTGCGCAAGGCGAAGGAGCAGGTGCTCAACTCCTTCATCTTTAACTATAACTCCCGCGGCAAGACCCTGAACGAGCAAGTCACTCTCGCGTTCTACGGCTATCCCGCCGACTTTCTGGAGAAGTACAAGTCCGGCATCGAAAAAGTCACCGCAGCCGACGTCTCCCGCGTCGCCAACAAATACATCGACCAGTCCAAACTGGCGATCGTAGTAGTTGGCAACGAAGCCGAATTTGGCACCGCCCTCAGCAAACTAGGCAAGGTAACTACGGTGGATATTACGATTCCACCGCCCACCGGCAAGGCAAAATAACGCAGTCATCACCAATGTTGGGGCAGGGATCATCCCCTGCCCCATTTTTGTTGTCATCCACCCTGCACGAAGGTGGCAGTCCCGCGCAGGTGCTGGCATGAGAAGATAACGACCATGGAGAAGTCTGGATTTGCAATTGCAATTATGGCCGCAGGCAAGGGTACGCGGCTCAAAAGTAAGCGTCCCAAAGTCCTGCATGAGATCGGCGGACAAGCCCTTCTGCTACACGTCATCGCTGCCGCCAAGACAGTCGTACCCGCAGACAATATCTACTGCATCGTCGGCCACGAAGCAGACCGCGTCCGCACCGCCGTCGAGCCTACCGGCGTGAAGTTCGTCATGCAGGAGGAGCAGCGCGGCACCGGCCACGCCCTCCAGATGGTGAAGGCCTACTTCGCCCTCTCCGGCACCGCTATACCCAAACATCTGCTTGTCCTCTCCGGCGACGTGCCCCTCATCCGCCCTGAAACCATCGCCTCCATCTGCGAGCTCCACCTCGCCGAAAAGGCTGCCATGACCATCCTTACCGCCGTCCCCAAAGATCCCACCGGCTACGGCCGAGTGCTCCGCGCGCAGGAGAATGGTCCCGAAGTAATAGCCATCGTCGAACAAAAATCGCTCAAGCCCGAACAACTCGGCGCACCCGAGATTAACTCCGGCATCTATTGCTTCGAAACAGAAAACCTCTTCGGCAAGCTCGACCTCCTCTCCACCAATAACGCCCACGGCGAGTTCTATCTCACCGACGTAGCCGCGATGCTCGTCACCGATGGACTCCGCGTAGTCGCAGTCCAGGCCGAGAGCGTCGACGAAGTCCTCGGCGCTAACACCATCGCCGAAATGATGCACCTTGACGCAGCGATGCGCATGGGCACCGCCCGCCGCCTCATGGCGCAAGGCGTCACCATCTTCCGCCCCGAGACCTGCGTCATCGACGCACAAGTCCAGGTAGGCCCAGACACCGTAATCGAGCCGTACGTCCAGCTTCTCGGCGCAACCACTATCGGCATCGAGAGCCGCATCCGCTCCTACTCCGTCATTCAAAACTCCACCATCGGCGATGGCGTGATGGTCCGCAACGGCTGCATCCTCGACCACGCCGAAGTCAGCAACGGCGCCATCCTCGGACCCTACGCGCATCTCCGTCCTGAGAGTCGTATCGGCGAGGGCGCGCACGTCGGCAACTTCGTCGAGACCAAAAAAGTCACCATGGGCAAAGGCTCCAAAGCCAACCACCTGAACTACCTCGGCGACGCGGTCATCGGCGCAGGTGTCAACATCGGCGCAGGCGCAATCACCTGCAACTACGACGGAGTCCACAAGCACCTCACCACCATCGGCGACGGAGTCTTCGTCGGCTCCGACTCCACCCTCGTGGCCCCCATCACACTGGAGGCAGGCGCATACATAGCAGCCGGAAGCTGCATTACCGACGACGTTCCCGCCGGAGCACTCGCTCTGGGCCGCAGCCGCCAGGTCACCAAACCCGGCTGGGCAGACGCGCGCCGCGCAGCGGCAAAAGCCAAGCAAGGGTAACGTCTCAACGCACTCCGCCGATAGTCAACGTAGCAGCAGGCAAAGCAGTCTGTAGCTACGGAGTGCCTACCCATGCCCCTCGAACGAATCCTGGTGGTCGACGATGAAGAAGCCGTTCGCGGCGTTGTAGCCACCATGCTCGAACGCAGCGGCTACGCCACCACCATGGCCGACGGCGCGGACGCTGCTCTCGCCCGCCTGCAGGAAGGGCCCGCCTACGACCTCGTCCTCTCCGACATCATGATGCCCGGCACCGACGGCCTCACCCTGCTCCATAGAATCTGTACCGAGCACCCCGGCACCCCCGTCGTTATGGTCACAGCCGTACAGGATGTACATGTGGCGACCAACGCATTTCGCAGCGGTGCCATTGACTATCTGCTGAAACCATTCGCACGAACCCAGTTGGAGAGTGTCGTCAAACGCGCCATGGAGCAAGGCCGCGTCACCAAGCAGAACGCAGCGTACCGCCAAAACCTGGAGGCAATCATCGCCTCCCGCACCGGGCGTCTGCGCGAGACCATGGAAGACCTGGAGCGCAGCTATGACACCACGCTCGAGGCCATGGGCGACGCCCTCGATCTGCGTGACGAGGAGACCGAAGGCCACTCCCGCCGCGTGACGGCCTACACCATCGCCATGGCGCGAGCGATGGGTCTGGGCGCGGAAGAGTTGAAGGTCATTGCACGCGGTGCGTTCCTGCACGACCTCGGCAAGATCGCAACGCCCGACACCATCCTGCTCAAGCCCGGTAAGCTCGATGCCGACGAGATGGCCATCATGCGCGAGCACTGCCGCCACGGCTACGAGATGGTCTGCAAGATTCCCTTCCTCAAGGATGCTGCCGAGATCGTCTACACCCATCAGGAGCGCTTCGACGGCAAAGGCTACCCCCGCGGCCTCAGCCGCGATGCCATCCCGTTAGGCGCAAGAATCTTCGCCATCGCGGACACGCTGGACGCCATGACCTCCGACCGTCCCTACCGCAAAGGCACCACCTATGAAGCGGCCCGCGACGAGATCGCTCGTTGTGCCGGAGGCCAGTTCGATCCGGAGATCGTGGCCGTCTTTTTGAAAGTTCCACTTGAGTCGTGGATCGAACTGCGCCAGGAGGTGGCGAAGATGTCGCCAGCCGTCCTGTCCGCCAGGCTCTGCCGCCCGGCAGCGACAATGCTCAATCTTGCACCAGCCGAACAGGAGGTCTAGCATCGCAGGCACGAGGAAAGACGATGCCGACTCCAAAGATGTCCGACGAACAGTTGCAGCAGTTGCTAACCCAGCAGCCCGAGTGGAAGCTGGAGAGTGGGAAGCTGATACGCGACTGGACCTTCAAGGACTTTGTCGCCGCAATGCACTTTGTGAATGCCATCGCCGCCATGGCTGAGGCCACCGGCCATCATCCGGATATCGACATCCGCTACAACCACGTCCGGCTGGGTCTCATCTCGCACGATGCCGGCGGTGTAACCGAGCGCGACGCCGCCATGGCCAAATCCATCAGCCAGGAGTTTGCCGCAGGCTAGCGACGCAAATCTGCGAGCCAGCAAACTATTCGCGTCCAAAGCGCGGCGGCGGCGTTACCGTCGATGTCTGCGAGCGACCGATCAGGTAACCCACCAGAACCGTGACAGCAAAGAGACCCGCATAAAGAGCCGAGCGAACCACAAGCTCGAGAGCAACCGATGAGGTAGCGGTTCGGGACGTGATTGCGTCCGAAGCGTTCGAAAACAGATAAACGCTGACCATCGCTTCGATTCCGATGCCCACCAGACCCAGCCATCCCAGGGCCCGCAGCTTGGTGTCGAGGTTCTGCCGTGGCCGAAT
>JANYER010000148.1 GCA_025359825.1 Granulicella sp. | reverse complement strand
GGCGTCCTTCCACATGATGGAGGCGCAGCCCTCGGGCGAGATGACGGAGTAGATGGCATTCTCCAGCATCAGGACGCGATCGGCTACGGCCAGTGCCAGTGCACCGCCAGAACCACCCTCACCGGTGATGGTGGCGATGGTAGGGACGCGTAGGCGGGACATCTCCAAAAGGTTGCGGGCGATGGCTTCCCCCTGGCCGCGTTCTTCGGCCTCGATGCCGGGGTAGGCACCGGCGAGGTCGAGGAAGGTGAAGACCGGGCGGCCGAACTTCTCTGCGATACGCATGGCGCGGAGGGCCTTGCGGTAGCCTTCGGGCTCCGGCGAACCGAACTTGCGGATGACGCGCTCCTTGAGAGTGCGGCCCTTGAGGTTGCAGATGACCAGCACCGGCTCGTTGTGAAAGAAGGCCATGGCGCAGTACATCGCGGGGTCGTCACCGAAGGCACGGTCGCCGTGGATCTCGCTAAGGTCGGTGAAGAGTGCTTCGATGAAGTCCATGGGATAGGGACGCTGAGGGTGTCGTGCCAGCTCTGTCCGGAGCCATGCCTCGGGTACAGGGGCAGGGACGGATGACTTTGTTTCTACTTTATTGAATGCTTGTTCGGCCATAACGTTTCGCTGCGTTCCGGGTTTCTGCGCTGCAGGTTTGATTGTATACGGATGAGGTGGGTAGTTCCCTGCCGGCGGATTTCAACTGTTAGGGGTCTCTGCTGTGCCCGAAGTGGCGGAACGGAAGATGGCTTCGATGACGGCCATGTTCTTGATCGCATCGGTAACTGGGACCGGCGCTGCTGTGCCTTCGCGGATCGCTTTGGAGAAGGCGTCGCCTTGCAGCGTGTACTGGTCGCAGATGGGGAAGGTCTCGGTGATGATGCCGTTGCCGAATACATCGGGTGGAGCGTCGGGGCTGCCGTCGATGAAGATGCGGGTGGGCCGATCAGGTGGGGCGTTGAAAGGGATTTCAAGCTCGATACGACCCTTGGTTCCGAAGACGTGGACGCGCTGGTAGGGCACGAGCTGGGTGCTGCAGGTGAAGGTGGCCTGGCCGCTGGGGAAGTCCATGAGCGCGGAGGTGAGCCGGTCGGTGCCCATCTGGGGGTCGCGATCGATGCAGCCGAAGACGCGGGTAGGCTCTTCTCCGAAGAGGTAGCGCGAGATGTGGATGGGGTAGCAGCCGATGTCCATGAGACCGCCGCCCCCGTACTCGGGGATGTTGCGGATGTTGGCGGGATTGACGTTGGTGTAGCTGAAGAATGACTGGATGGCGCGGAGCGTGCCGATGCGGCCGGAATCAATAAGGGCGCGGGTGCGGAGCCACTGCGGATGGGTGCGCACCATAAAGGCTTCGCCGATAATGACGCCGGTGCGCGACTGGACTTCGGTGAGGGTTTTGGCCTCGGATACGGTGAGGCTGATGGGCTTCTCGCAGAGGACGTGCTTGCCTGCTTCGGCGGCTTTTATCGTCCACTCCACATGCATATGGTTTGGCAGCGGATTGTAGACAGCTTCGATGGTGGGGTCGGCGAGTAGTTCTTCGTAGCTGCCGTAAGCAGACTCGATGCCTAGTGTATTGGCGGCTTCGATTGCCTTGGCGTGGTCGCGTGAGGCGATGGCAGCGATGTGGGTGTGCTCACCCAGCTGCATGGCTGGGAGGACTTTAGTGAGGCCGATCTTTGCGGTGCTGAGGACTCCCCAGCGAACTTTATCGAGTAATTCCATAGAGCAACATCATAACTAGTCGATGATGCGTACGCCGCCCTGGCCTACGAGTTCTTCAACCTGGTCAATAAAGAGGCGGTCTGCAGCGACGAGGACACCGTGCGGTTCGAGGACGGCGCAGAACTCGCCGGGCTCTTCGAGGTCGAGTAGGAGCTTGCCTTTGCCCGGAGCTGCAAGTAGCAGGGCGTGGAGTTTGCCGAGAAGGGTGGTGTCGGGATTGTGGAGCGGAATCTTGATACGCAGGGCGTCGGGGAGCTTGAGCTTGACGTCTTCTAGGGCCTGGATGCTGGAGATGGCGAGCTTGGGGGCGGAGTCTTCTTCACCGCGCAGGACACCGCGAACGATGACGGGCACGTCGATCTTCAGCTTCTCGGCTAGCTTCTCATAGGACTGCGGGAAGGCGATGAGTTCGATCTTGCCGACGGTGTCTTCGAGGGAGGCCTGGGCATAGAGTTCGCCGGAGCGCTTGGACTTAGCGACCTTGAGGCCGGTGATGACGCCGGCGATAGAGATCTCGTTCTGGGGTTCGGCGTCGCGGCCACGGCGAAAGGTTTGGGGCTCAGGCTTCATCTCGCAGGCGGTGGCGGTGTCGACGACCTTCATGTTGCGGAGCTTCTCGCGGTACTTATCCATGGGGTGGCCGGAGACGAAGAAGCCGAGGACCTCTTTCTCAGCCTGAAGGCGGGTGCTCTCTTCCCACTCGGGAATGTTGGGCAGGGCCTGTTCGTTGGCTTTAGCGTTGGCGGGGCTGAGGTCGGCGTCGAAGATTCCGAAGAGGCCGTGCTGGCCTGCGGCTGCATCTTTCTGGGACTTCTGGGCCTGCTCCATAGCTTTGTCGAGCGCGGCAGAGACTTGTGCGCGGCCACCGAAGGTGTCCATGGCACCGGCTTTGATGAGGGACTCGAGGACGCGCTTATTGAGGAGGCGCAGGTCGACTTTTTCACAGAACTCCCATAGGGTGGCGAAGCCGGGCTTGCCCTCGTCCTGGAGGAGCTTTCGGGCGGCGATGATGGACTCGATGGCGTTGTGGCCGACGTTTTTGATGGCTGCGAGTCCGAAGCCGATAGCCTCGCCGTTCGCGGTCTGGATCGGCGTGAAGTTTGCGTCGGAGACCTGGACGTTGGGTGGCACGACGGGGATGTTCATCTCGCGGCATTCGGAGATGTACTTGACGACATTTTCAGGCTTCGAGGTTTCACTGGTCAGCAGGGCGGCCATGAATTCGATGGGGTAGTGGGTCTTGAGGTAGGCGGTATGGTAAGCGAGCAGGGCGTAAGCGGCGGAGTGGGATTTATTGAAGCCGTACTCGGCGAACTTCGCCATCAGGTCGAAGATGTTGCCCGCGATGGCTTTGGGGTGCTTGTTCTCGGCGGCCCCTTCCATGAACTTAATCTTCTGCTTGGCCATCTCGGCCGCGTCCTTTTTACCCATCGCGCGGCGCAACATATCGGCCTGGCTGAGCGAGAAGCCCGCAAGTCGGTTGGAGATCTGCATGACCTGCTCTTGATAGAGCATGACGCCCAGGGTCTCGGAGAGGATGGGTTCGAGCTCGGGTAGTTCGTACTCTACGGCGCGGCGTCCCCACTTGCGCTCGATGAACTCGTCGATCATGCCGCCCTGGATCGGGCCGGGGCGATAGAGGGCGTTGAGCGCGGTGAGGTCTCCGACGGTGTTGGGTTTGTAGCGGCGCAGTACGTCGCGCATGCCGCCTGACTCAAACTGAAAGACCCCGGAGGTGAGGGCGCGATGGAAGACCTGCTCGTAGGTCTTGGTGTCGTCCAGGTCGATGGTGGACATATCGAGCCGGATGCCCTTGGTCTGCTCGATGAGGTTAAGGCAGTCGTCGATAACGGTGAGGGTGGTCAGCCCCAGAAAGTCCATCTTGAGCAGACCCATCTTTTCGATGGCGCCCATGTCGTAGGAGGTGACGATGGATTCGTCCTTGGTGCGGGTGACGGGAACGAGCTCGGTGAGAGGCTTAGGGGCAATGACGACGCCGGCGGCATGGACACCCGCACCTCGGATAAGACCTTCGAGGCGGAGTGCCGCGTCGATGAGTTCCTTGATTTTGGGGTCTGAGTCGTAGGCCTGGCTGAGTGGGCCTTTGTCCTGGAGCGCCCTATCGATCGTAATTCCGATGGTGGGCGGGATCATCTTGGCGATGCGGTCGACCTCGCCGTACGGCATGTCGAGTGCGCGGCCTACGTCTTTAATCGCCGCTTTGGCGGCCATGGTGTTGAAAGTGATGATTTGCGCGACCTGATCGTTGCCGTATTTGCGCTTGACGTACTCGATCACCTCGCCGCGACGGTTCATGCAGAAGTCGATATCGATATCCGGCATGGAGATGCGTTCGGGGTTGAGAAAGCGCTCGAAGAGCAGCTCGTTCTGGAGCGGGTCGACGTCCGTGATCTCCATGCAGTAGGCGACCAGAGATCCGGCAGCCGAGCCACGACCCGGGCCTACGGGTATGTTCTGCTCACGGGCGTAACGGATAAAGTCCCAGACGATCATGAAATAGCCAGGAAACTTCATGTCTTCGATGATGCCAATCTCACGCTCAAGCCGAGCCTGATAATCCGGAATCGTCTTGCGGAGCAGGCCGCGGGAGCGTAAGTGGGAGACGGACGTGTCGAGGCGTTTTTGCAGCCCGTCGCGGCAGACCTTCTCAAAGTAGGTGTAGAGCGTCTCGCCTTCCGGGACGGGAAAGTCAGGGAATGGATTGTCGACCTTGGAGAGCTTGAGGTTGCAGCGATCGACAAACTGCATGGTACGAGTGCAGACCTCAGGGTTCTCGCTGAAGGTGCGATGCATCTCCTCCGCGGACTTGATGTAGAACTCCTGGGTGTCGAATTTGAAGCGCTTGGGGTCGTTCATGCTGCCGGCGGTTTGAACGCAGAGCAGAATTTCGTGAGCGCGCGAGTCGTCCGAGCCGACATAGTGGCTATCATTGGTCGCGATGATGGGGATGTTGAGCTCGCGCTCCATCTTGAAGAGCTGGTCGCAGACGCCCTTGTCCGGCTCGAGTCCGTGGTCCTGGACCTCGAGGAAGAAGTTGCCTTTGCCGAACATCTCTTCAAACTGGCCTGCGGTGCGCTTCGCCTCGTCGTACTTCCCTGCCATCAGATGCTGGTTGACTTCGCCCGCCAGGCAGCCGGAGAAGCCGATGAGTCCTTCGGTATGGCGAGAGAGAAATTCTTTAGAGACGCGCGGCTTGCGGTAGAAGCCATGTAACGCAGCTTCACTGGTGAGGCGGACGAGGTTGCGGTAGCCGGCTTCGTTCTCTGCCAGCACGAGGAAGTGTTTGTAGCCGCCACTCATCTCGCGGTGATCGGCGGTCTCGGAGAGGTAAAGCTCACAGCCGAGGATTGGCTTGAGGTCCTTCTTCTTCATGGCGTCGAAGAAGTGGACGGCCCCATAGATGTTGCCATGGTCGGTCATGGCGGCGGACGTTTGGCCGAGATTGGTCAGGTGGGCGGCGAGTTTATCAACGTCGCAGGCGCCATCCAGGAGCGAGTAGTCAGTGTGGAGATGAAGGTGGGTGAACTCTGCTGCCATAGGGCTATTTTAGTTCCTCGGCAGAGGGTGCTTCAGTTGAGGAAAACGTGTGCCCTATTTGCTGGAGTCAAGGCGCGTTTGGTAGACGCTGAGGTTGACGTAGGCTGCTTGCAGCATTGGAGTGTCGACACCATGCTGACGCCCGCGTTCCAGCAGGTCTCCGATGATCTGGTCGGCCTCCACCGGGCCTCCGGCGATGAGGTCGCGGTACATCGAAGCCGTCATGGCCGAGCCGGCCGCCGAGACGACCGAACGTGCCCAGCTCAAGCTCTTCTCCGATGGTGGATATCCGTTGGCCGTGGAGATGGCCGCGACCTCGGCGAGTATCTTCAGGGCCAGTTCCCTGCCGCCGAGGGCTGCGTCGACCTCTCCGATGCTGCCGCGGAAGAGGCAGGTAATTGCGCCGAGGCTAGCCAGCATTAAC
>JANYER010000118.1 GCA_025359825.1 Granulicella sp. | reverse complement strand
CTTCGGCGATTTCGCGCATGGGTTTGCGTTTTTGGCGGCTTAGTTTCTGGAGGGTGAGGTAGGCGTTCTCTTCGTCTACGGAGAGCTGTTTCTGGAGGATGCCCTTGGCGCGCTCCATGAGCTTGCGGTTTTCGAGTTGGCGGAGCATCTCGGCTTTTTCGGTTTCAATGCGGGCGAGTTCAAGCTCTGCGCCTACCAGGTAGCCGATGGTGGTGATGAGGCGGATCTCGCGCTCGGTGTGGTGGTGGGGCTGGCGGTGCTGGAGGTTGATGACGCCTACGACGCGGCCACGACATAGGATGGGCACGGAGAGGAAGGCCTCGTAGAGGTCTTCGGGGAGATCGTGGAACATGCGGAAGCGGGAGTCGTTGGAGGCGTGCGCGGTGATGGCTACAGTCTGGCGGTGTTCGGCGACCCAGCCGGTGATGCCCTGACCCATAGCAAGGCCGATGCGGTGGAGAAGATCGGCGTGCGGGTTCCGGGAGGCGGAGAGGACTAATTGTTCGCCTTCGAGGACGTAGACCAGACAGGAGTCGCAGCGCACGAGGTCGGCGATGAAGTCGAGTATGTGCTGGAGGATGGAGTCAAGAGAGTCGGCGGCGGCCATACGGCTGCCGATCTGGTGGAGAAACTCTACGTCCTGGGAGTCTTCGATGCGTTTGGTCAAGTCGTCCATTGGGTGACACTCCTGATCTTGTGATCTTCAGCGGTGGCCTTATTTTTGGTATCGGGTACTTCGTGTTTCAGTGCTACCTGGGAGTTGCTGTACTGTGGCCGGTTTATAGCGATTGCAACATCTTTTATGTGTCGGGCCTTCAGCCCTCTGGTGCTTTTGGCTCTGGTACCTAGGCCTTCGGCCTAGGCTGGTATGTTGTCGGGCCTTTGGCCCTTTGCTTTGGTGTTGCGTCGTTGTCGAGCGTTGGGTGCTTTTTTAGTGTCGCCTCCGTTGTTGAATGTTGCTTTTGTTTTCGTGTCGCTTTTGTTGTCGAGTGTTTGGTGCTTTTGTTCTGCTCTTGGTATTCCCTCGGCGGCTAAACCCGCTTTGGATTTTTGTAATTTCGGCGGGACTGAAGTCCTGCCCTTTCAAAACGATAAAGCGGTTACTCGGAGATTGCCTCTGCGTACTCGGCGGTTGGGGGGCAGGAGCAGAAGAGGTTGCGGTCGCCGTAGACGTTGTCGATACGGCTGACGGGGGCCCAGTACTTGTCGGTGCGGCGCGAGGTGGGTGGGAAGCAACCCTCGGAGCGGGTGTAGTCACGGTCCCAGACATCGTCCGCTAAATCATGCACGGTGTGTGGGGCGAAGTGGAGGGGGCTGGTCTCGGCGGTGAAGCGACCGGACTCGATGAGGGCGATCTCGCCGCGCATGGCGATCATGGCGTCGCAGAAACGGTCGATCTCGGCTTTGGACTCGGACTCGGTGGGCTCGATCATGAGGGTGCCGGCGACGGGGAAGCTCATGGTGGGGGCGTGGAAGCCGTAGTCGATGAGGCGCTTGGCGATGTCGTCGACGGAGACGCCGACCGAGGCCTTGAGTGGGCGCGTATCGAGAATGCACTCGTGGGCTACGCGGCCGTGCTCGTTTTTATAGAGGACGGGGTAGGAGGGATCGAGGCGTGCGGCGATGTAGTTGGCGTTGAGGATGGCAACTTCGGTGGCCTTGGTAAGACCTTCGCCGCCCATGAGCAGGATGTAAGCGTAGGAGATGGGCAGGATGGAGGCCGAACCGTAGGGGGCAGCGGAGACGGGGCCGACGGGGCTGGAGGAGGAGAGCTCCGGGTGGCCGGGGAGGAAGGGGGCGAGGTGCTTGCGGACGCCGATGGGGCCGACGCCGGGGCCGCCGCCACCGTGGGGGATGCAGAAGGTCTTATGGAGGTTGAGGTGGGAGACGTCGGCGCCGAACTTGCCGGGGTAGACGACGCCGACCTGGGCGTTGAGGTTGGCACCGTCAAGGTAGACCTGTCCGCCGTTGGCGTGGACGATCTCGCAGATCTCGCGGACGCGCTCTTCAAAGACGCCGTGGGTGGAGGGGTAGGTGATCATGACGGCGGCGAGGATGTCTTTGTACTTGACGGCCTTGGTGCGGAGATCTTCGACGTCGACGTTGCCGTGATCGTCGCAGAGGACGCCGACGACTTCCATGGCGGCCATCTGGGCGGAGGCGGGGTTGGTGCCGTGCGCGGAGGCAGGGATGAGGCAGATGTTGCGATGGGCTTCGCCACGCGAGCGGTGGTAGGCACCGATGGCGAGGAGGCCAGCGTACTCGCCCTGGGCACCGGAGTTGGGCTGGAAGGAGAAGGCGTCGTAGCCGGTGATGGCGCAGAGCTTTTGCTCGAGGTCGGCGATCATCTCGGCGTATCCGAGGGCCTGGTTGCGAGGGACGAAGGGGTGCAGGGAGCCGAACTCTGGCCAGGTGACGGGAAGCATCTCGGTGGTGGCGTTGAGCTTCATGGTGCAGGAGCCGAGAGGTATCATGGCGCGGTCGAGGGCGAGGTCGCGGTCGGCGAGTCGGCGCATGTAGCGGAGCAGTTCGGTCTCGGAGTGGTACTGGTTGAAGACGGGGTGGGTGAGGATGGGGGTGATGCGGAGGAGGTTTGTGGGTAGTGCGTCTTCGGAAACGACTTCGTCGAAGTTAGGGGCCTCGCCGAAGCAGGACCATAGTGTTTCGACGAGGGTTTGGGTGGAGGTTTCGTCGAGAGAGATGGCGAGGGTAGTTTCTTTCCCGGTAGTTGCGGGGAGGTGGCGGAGGTTGATTCCGGCGGCTACGGCGGCTTGGTGGATCTGCTCCGTGAACTGGCCAGTGTAGACGGTGATGGTGTCGAAGAAGTGGGTGGGCTCTACCTTGAAGCCGATGGAGACGAGGCCGGCGGCGAGCTTTGCGGTGAGGGCGTGGACGCGGCTGGCGATGGCCTTGAGGCCTTCGGGGCCGTGGTAGACGGCGTACATGCTGGCCATGACAGCGAGCAGGACCTGCGCGGTACAGATGTTGGAGGTGGCCTTCTCGCGGCGGATATGCTGTTCGCGGGTCTGGAGGGCGAGACGGTAGGCGGGTGCGCCGCGGCGGTCTATCGAAACGCCTACGAGACGGCCGGGGAGTGAGCGCTTGAAGGCGTCGCGGGTGGCGATGTAGGCAGCGTGGGGACCACCGTATCCCATGGGAACGCCGAAGCGCTGGGAGGAGCCGATGGCGAGGTCGGCACCGAGCTCGCCGGGAGAGGTGAGGAGGGTGAGGGCGAGGGGGTCGGTGGCCATGACGGCGATGGCTCCGGCGGCGTGGAGGGCGGCGATGGAGGCACGGTAGTCGACGATGGCACCGGTGGTGCCGGGGTATTGGAAGATGGCTCCGAATACGCTCTGCGGATCGGCGATAGCGTTCGCGAGGTCAGTGGCGGGGTCGCCGATGAGGAGGGTCCAGCCGAAGGGCTGGGCACGGGTCTCGAGCAGGGCGATGGTCTGGGGGTGGCAGTTTTCGTCGACGAAGAAGATGTTGGAGGTGGACTTGGCGGAGCGCTTGGCCATGGCCATAGCTTCGGCGGCGGCGGTGGCTTCGTCGAGCAGGGAGGCGTTAGCGATGTCGAGGCCGGTGAGGTCGGCGACCATGGTCTGGAAGTTGATGATCGCTTCAAGACGGCCTTGCGAAATCTCCGGCTGGTAGGGCGTGTAGGCGGTGTACCAGGCAGGGTTTTCAAGGATGTTGCGCTGGATGACGGCAGGCGTGATGGTTCCGTAGTAGCCCTGGCCGATGAGCGAGGTGAGGACCTGATTTTTTGAAGCGATGCCGCGTAGGCGGGTGATAGTGTCGGTCTCAGACAGAGCGGGGCCGAAGATCAGCTGGCCGGGATCAAGGATGGAGGCCGGCACGGTAGCGGCGATGAGCTGGTCGAGCGAGCTGAAGCCAATGGTGCGGAGCATGGCCGTGACGTCAGAGTCAGACGGGCCGATGTGACGCTGGGCGAAGGCGTTGCTGGGGGCCGAGGTGGGGCTGGATTTGGGGGTTGCGGTTGCTTCGACTTCAGCTTCGAGGACTGCTTGGTGTGCGGTTGCCATGGGTGCTCTTTTCTAGACGACGTGGTCTATCCAGACGCATGCGCCTGGTGGGGTGCTGGGTACTATTGGATTGGATGCCTGGGGTGCACGAGAGCGCAGGCCGAGAGTCGGCCGAACGATAAGGAGTGTGGCTGGCGTACTGTTCAGAGTCAGCGAGTTTTGAACCAGCATGTGCGCACACCTTTCAGCAGCTGAAAAAGCTCAGCTTGCTCGTGTGCCCCTTCTGTCCCTTTGCCTGAGATTGTTATCCCGTCGGCGGACACCGTTTTAGGTGTCTCTCTCCAGAAGTTGGTAGCTGTTCGCGGTCCATTTGCCTGAGAGTTTCCGGGGCGGTTGCTCCTTCGGCGTCGGACTGGTTCCGATCTCTCCCGCTACAGCACATGCTTTTGTTCGATGCTACGGAGTGTGACAGCTTCCTCAAACCGGGTGCCCTGCTGGGGGACGATAGACCTAGTCTGGACGTTCGATGTGGTGTAAAGCTGTATTTTTTTTGACTGATTTGAATGTAGCGTGAATTCTTCGACTGCGCAAACTTTTTCGTTGTGATCGCGGCGGCGCACGGACGGCGGTAAGGAAAGGCCGACCTTTAGGTTTCGCAGATGGACTGAGAGGTGGCCAGTTTCTGGAATGAAGTTTAGGCGGCCGTTTATTTTCAGCAGGTTAGAAATATCTCTCTGGAATGCTCCATGATGCGATCGATGTAACTTGTTGGTCCGATTGGGCTCTAATAGTGAATCGAGGATTTGGGATGGTGGCTGCTGCGGGTCCAGGCCGGGACGAGGCGAAGATGCTGGCTGCAATCGTGGCTGGGGACACCGGCCTGTTCCATGAGCTGATCCGACCCTATGAGCGGACGGTCTATATGGTCGCGCTGGGAATGTTGAAGGATGAGAGTGAGGCAGAAGACGCGGCGCAGGAGGCTTTCCTGAAGGCGTACTGCGCGTTGGCAAAGTTTCGCGCTGAGTCGAAGTTCAGCACCTGGCTGATCAGCATTGCGATGAACGAGGCGCGCAGTCGGCTGCGGAAGCGCAAGAGCGCAAAGACGGAGTCGCTGGATGCAGGGTGGGATGTGGCAGGCGAGGACGTGGCGACCGTGTCTCCAGCGGTGTTGACCGACTGGCGGGAGATTCCGAGCGAGCTGCTGGAGCGGGGTGAGGTGAGGGCGATGTTGACGACTGCGGTGACGGAGCTGCCGGAGATCTACCGGGAGATTTTTATGCTGCGCGAGGTCGAGGAGCTGAGTGTGAATGAGGCTTCGGAGGCGTTGGGTATCAGCGTGGCGCTGGTAAAGGTTCGGCTGCACCGGGCGAGGATGATGTTGCAGAAGGTGCTGGCACCGCAGTTGAAGACGGTGTCGTGGCAAGGCACGGAGAGTTCAAAGCGGAGGAG
>JANYER010000095.1 GCA_025359825.1 Granulicella sp. | reverse complement strand
ATTCGACGTTGCAAAAAAAAGCACTATATCTTCAATCGTTTGAGCAAATACTTTCGTCCCATCAAGCCAGATCCCAACTCCGTACGCTGTAGATCGTGCTCAGTTGCAGCTTCAGCCTCACCCATAAGCCTGGACTTAAATCTTCACAAACTGCATCGAAGCCGAGTTCATGCAGTACCGCAAACCCGTAGGCTGCGGACCGTCATTGAACACATGCCCTAAGTGCCCCTCGCACCGAACGCAACGCACCTCCGTCCGCTCCATCCCCAGCGTCGTGTCCGTCACCTCGACCACGTTCTCCTTCGCAATCGGCGCCCAGAAGCTGGGCCACCCTGTCCCCGATTCAAACTTCGTCTGCGAGCTAAACAACGCCGTCTCGCAGCACACACACCGGAAGATTCCCTTCCCGTGTTCATTCAAGCTCACGCCCGAAAACGGCATCTCGGTATCCGCCTGCCGCGCAATCTCAAACGAGTTCTTCCCCAACTGCCGCATCCACTCCCCATCAGTCTTTACCACCTTCGCTACCCGCTGCGCGCCCAGCTTCTCTCCCGCCTGGCTGAAGTTGACTACCACCACCTCACCCGGCGTCCCATGCACCGCTACACTTGCCTCGACTCCGGGCGACCTGCGCAACCAGAACACTCCACCTGCCGCCACCACCGCCACACCCCCACCCAAAAACATCCGTCGCGTCATCCGCTTCGAAACCTCATCCCGGCTCACATCCGAATCAAACATAAACCCTCCTCAGCCTTCGCTCATTCGACGCCAATCCACCCGCAATAGTTACGACGCCGCACCGAACCTGACCTCTTTACCGCCGGGTCAGCCCACCAATCATCTCTCCCCACTCCGGCCACCCACGCACCAACTCCTCCCGCCATCCCTCGTCATAGTCCTCAAACTCAAACCCAGGGCTCACCGAGCATCCCATCAAAGCCCACAGTCCACCCGCCACCATCCGAGACCCCTGCCACACCCCCTTCTCCACCACCAACTGCGGCCTCTGCCCCGACGCTAAATCAGTCCCCAGCACCACCCGCTCGCCCTGTCCATCCGGATACAGCCGCAGCAACTCCACCGCGTCCCCCATATAAAAATGGAACACCTCATCCGATTTCAGCCGATGCATCTCGCTGAACGTCTCCGGCTCCAGCAGATAATAAATCGCGGTACCAGTCCTGCGAGCCCCTCCATAGCGTCCATCGGAAAAGGCAGCAGCAGCGATATGCTCCGCAGCCTCATACGTCCGCACAAACCAGCCACCCTCCACCGGATGCGGCTGCAACCCCAACAACTTCTTCACCTCATCCACCGTCATCGTCTTGCTCCCTTCGCCCGTGCCGGATTCCCCATCACCGTGCTCCCCGCCGCAACATCCCCGGTCACCACACTGCCTGCCCCAATCACCGCTCCGTCTCCCACCGTCACTCCCGGCAGCAAAATCGCGCCGCCACCAATCCACACATTCTTCCCAATCACTACCGGCTTGCCGTTCTCAAGCCCCTTCAGCCGCACCGCAGCATCCTGCGGATGGTCCGCCGCATAGATCTGTACCGCCGGCCCAATCTGCGTGCCAGCTCCAATCTCGATGCGGCACACATCCAACAGCACACACCCGAAGTTGAGGAACACCTTCGCCCCCATAAAAACGTTGTACCCATAGTCGCAGAAGAAAGGCCCCCGCACCGTAGTCCCCTCCCCTAAACCACCCAGCAACTCCCGCAGCACCGCAACGTCTCCGGTAGCGTTATACCGCTGCTGCAACTGCTCCGTAGCCAACCGGTCTGCGACCAGCTCAGCATCTTCCGCGAAGTACAACTCCCCTCGCACCATCTTCTCTTTTTCCGTCATGCTTCCCTCCAAACCGTCACCCTCAAGCTATCCTGTACCTGAATCTCCAAACGACATCGCAGCACAACCATTCTCTTCCTTCCCGAACAGGAAAACGTCTCTGCCCATGCGCAATCGTCTCGCATCCTTCGAACGCTACTTCCGCTTCGCCGAGCTCGGCACCGACTGGCGCACCGAAACCCTCGCTGGCATCACCACCTTCATCACGATGGCCTACATCATCTTCGTGAACCCGGCCATCCTCTCTCAGACCGGGATGCCGGTCGCCGCCGTCACCGCCGCCACCTGCCTCTGCGCCGCCTTCGGCTCCATCCTCATGGGCGCGGTCGCCAACTACCCTCTCGCGCTCGCCCCCGGCATGGGCCTCAACGCCTACTTCACCTACACCGTCGTCAAAGGCATGGGCGTCCCCTGGCAGACTGCCCTCGGAGCCGTATTCCTCTCCGGTATCATCTTCCTCCTCCTCACCTACGCCGGAATCCGCCAACGCCTCGTCTCCGCCATCCCCCACCAGCTCCACGCCGCCGTCGGAGGAGGCATCGGCCTCTTCATCGCCTTCGTCGGCTTCCGCAACTCCGGCATCATCGTCACCAGCGCCGCCCACACCGTCGGCCTCGGCAATCTCCGCGCGCCAGAGACCGCCCTCGCCATCTTCGGCCTCCTCCTCATCGCCGTCCTCCAGGTTCTCCGCGTCCGAGCCTTCATGCTCCTCGGAGTCCTCGGCACCATGCTCACCGGACTCCTCTTCCACCAACTCCACTGGCAGCCCACCCCCTACTCCCTCACCGCCATCCGAGCCACCGCCTTCCACCTCGACATCCGCGCCGCCCTCCACTACGGTGCCTTCGAGATCATCTTCGTCTTCCTCTTCGTAGACCTCTTCGACAACATCGGCACCCTCGTCGCCGTCACCGAACGCGCCAACCTCATGGTGCAGTCAGGCCCCAACGCCCACACCATCCCCCGCCTCAACCGCATCTTCTTCGCCGACGCCACCGCCACCATCGTCGGCTCCCTCGCCGGAACTTCCACCGTCACCAGCTACATCGAGTCCTCCGCCGGAGTCGAAGCCGGAGGCCGCACCGGCGTCACCGCCATCGTCACCGGACTCCTCTTCCTCCTCTCCCTCTTTATCGCTCCGCTCATCGGAGCCATCCCCACCTACGCCACCTCCCCCGCCCTGATCCTCGTCGGCGCACTCATGCTCACCGGCCTCGGCAAGATCGAGTGGTCCGAACCCCACATCGCCATCCCCTCTTTCCTCACCCTCACCATGATCCCCCTAAGCTGGTCCATCGCCGACGGCCTAAGCTTCGGCCTCACCAGCTACGCCCTAATCCAACTCCTCACCGGCAAAGCCAAAACCAAAGATTGGATGCTCTACCTTCTCAGCGCCCTCTTCCTCTTCCGCTTCATCTACCTCGCCAAATAAAAGGGGTGCAACGCCGAAGCGATGCACCCCTTACACACCCATACATTGGAAACGTATTTACTTACCCAGCGTAGGAACCTTTCGCGTCACCGGACCCGCACCATTCACGCCATCCAGCGCCGCCTGGTTCGCAATCATCGCCTTCAGCGACTCATACGGAATCTGCGACATCGGCAGCATATGCCCATTCACGGACAGCATCGGTGTCTGGTCCACGCTCGTATCCTCTGCCAGTTTGATCGAAGCATTCACCTGGTCCTTGATCGCCTGCGTAGCCGAGCAAGCATCGATAGCTGCGGGGTCCAACCCAGCCGCCGTCACTGCCGCCTTCAGCGTTGCATCCCCAGCCTCTGGAGTCAGCGCCTCCTGCTTCTCAAACACCGCCGCCGCATACGGAAAGAACGCATCGTTCTTCACCTTCTGCACACAGTAGCCATACGCCGCAGCCTTGAACGCAAACGGATGAAGGTCCGTCAGCGGCAGACTCTGGAACACCACCCGCGCATTGGGGAAGTCCTTCATCAGCCGGTCCATCGTCGCCTGTGCGTCCTTGCAGTGCGGACACTGCAGGTCTGCAAACTCCACCAGCAGGAGCTCCTTGCCCGATGCGCCACGGCTTGCACCATCCGCGCGTGCCTGCACCATCTTCCGCGCCTCTTCAAACGGAGTCGCCCCAAACGGCAGCACACCATCGCCCGCCAGAATATGCTTCCCATCCGGTGTCACAAAAAAAGCTGTGGTCTGCACCTTCGCATTGGGTGTCCGGTCGGTCACAAACACGATCACCTTCGCCACGCCCGGTGCCTGGGTGCTCTGGATCGCCGCCACCCGCCAGATGCGGTTCGTGTCATACCCCCACAACTGCTTCAGAAAGCTGTTCACCGTATCGACCGTAGGCGAGCCTGCCGTAAAGTACTTCGGGTTCACCGGCGGAAACGGGTCAGCCTTCGCCGTCTGGTCCAGCGAACTCAACACCGGTGCCGCCGTCTGTCCACCCGTAGTCTGTGCTCCCGCTACAACACTCGCTGCGCACACCAACCCTGCCAGCATCCAATTCGAAATCTTCAAAGTACCCTTCCTTCTGCCGCCGCCCTCAAGCGGCGCGCTGCTGCTATCCATCAACATTATCAAGAACTAAAGCTGGACCTTCACCGCAATCGGGAATCTGCGCCCCATGCCAAACGACTTCTGCGTCACCTTCAACACCGGTGCCGCCTGCTGCCGCTTGTACTCACTCCGTTCCACCAGTTGTAAGACCTGCCGCACCAGTGAAACGTCAACGCCTTGCGCCTCCGCAATCTGTTCTGCGGAAGAGTACCGCTCCACATACGCCTCCAGAATCGGGTCCAGCACATCATACGGCGGTAGCGAGTCAGTATCCTTCTGCTCCGGCCGCAACTCCGCCGACGGCGCCTTCTCCAGCGTAGACCGAGGAATCACCTCGCGCTCCCGGTTCGCATACCGGCTCAGCGCATACACCTTGGTCTTCATCACATCGCCAATCACCGCCAGCGCTCCCACCATGTCGCCGTACAGCGTGCAATACCCCACCGACATCTCGCTCTTGTTCCCCGTCGTCAATACCAGCGAACCAAACTTATTCGAGAGCGCCATCAGCAACCCACCCCGTATCCGCGACTGCAGGTTCTCCTCCGCCAGCCCAAACGGAGTGCCCGCAAACAGTGGCTCCAGTACGTCCTTATACTGCTCAAACACGGAATGGATCGGCAGCAGTTCAAACCGCACACCCAGGTTCTTCGCCAGCTTCTTCGCATCTTCAATCGACCCCAGCGACGAGTACTCGCTCGGCATCCCAATCCCCAGTACGTTCTCCGCACCCAACGCCTCTACCGCAATCGCCGCCACCAACGCCGAATCGATTCCGCCGCTCAACCCCACCAGCACCTTCTTGAAGCCGCACTTCAACACATAGTCCCGTGTCCCCAATACCAACGCTCCCCACATCGCAGCCACATCATCATCAGCAGGATTCCGCTCCGCAGCCAAACCCGCAGCATCCGTATCGAACACCACCAGGTCCTCCACAAATCCAGCACCCCGCGCCATCACCCCACCATCCCGCCCCACCACCACCGAAGACCCATCAAACACCAGGCTGTCGTTCCCACCCACCTGGTTCACCATCGCCACCACTGCGCCATGATGCTTCGCAATCGCCGCCAGCATCTTCTCCCGCACCGCCGGCTTACCCAGCCAGTAAGGCGACGCCGAGATATTCAGAATCACTCGCGGCTTCGCAGCCAGCTCCGCGCTCTGCTCGCCCCATTGCCGCATCAACTCGTCGACCGGGTCGACCGCATACATCTGCCGCGGCCAGAAACCCTTATCGTTCCACGCGTCCTCACACACCGTTATCGCTAGCGGCTGCCCGTCTACCACTACCAACGTCTGCTGCAACGCAGGCTCAAAATACCGCTGCTCATCGAACACGTCGTAGAACGGCAGCAGCATCTTCTGCTGCACAAACGTCGTCTTCCCCCCCGCCAGCAGCACTGCCACATTCCGCACCTGCTTGCCCACAGCAAGGCCTGAAGGCGTCACCGTCCCGCACAGAATTGCTGGTCGCCCCGCCTCCGCCGTCCACGCAGCGATCGCATCCACCGCCACCACGGCCCGCGCCACAAAGTCCTTCTTCTCCAGAAAATCCGCAGGCGGATACCCACACACTGCAAGCTCCGGAAACACCACCAGCCCGGCACCTAAATCCCCAGCCCGGGCAGCAAACTTCAGTATCCTGTCAACGTTTCCGGCGAAGTCCCCCACCGTAGGGTTTATCTGAGCAAGCGCAATCTTCACCCATTAAGTCTACCGCCACTCACGACCCACCACCAACTATCCATCCACTACCAACTATTCACTACCAACTGTACTTAAGATCCCGTCCCGCTAAACACCACACCAACCGTACGCGCCAGAATCTTCAGGTCCAGCCACAGGGTCCAGTTCTCGACATACGCCGTATCCAGCGAAATATAGCTGTCGAATGACGGGTCCTGCCGAGCCTCAACCTGCCACAACCCTGTAATTCCCGGCAGCACATCCAACCGCCGCAGGTGCGCAAGGTCGTACTGCTCCACCTCAGCCGCCATCGGAGGCCGTGGTCCCACCAGGCTCATATCGCCGCGCAACACGTTGTAGAACTGCGGCAGCTCATCCAGCGAGTACTTCCGCAGCACCCGCCCAACGCTCGTCACCCGGGGATCTTTTTCTATCTTGAACAGCACACTATCGCGCTCGTTCATATGCTCTAGGTCCGCTTTCAGCTTGTCCGCATTCGGCACCATCGTCCGAAACTTGTAGCAGACAAACGTACGCCCCTTACGCCCAATTCGCTGCGCCCGATAGAAGATAGGCCCAGCCGAATTGAACCGCACCGCCAGCGCAATCATCAGCATGATCGGCGAAGCCACCACCAGCGCCAACGTAGCCAGCGCAATATCCAGCAGCCGCTTCAGCAAGAACGCACCAATCGGGAAATCTCTGCGGTGCAGCGGTATCGTCGGAAACTGACCGATATATTCAATCGGTGCATTCCACGCCAACCCGTCATACAAGTCCGGTACCACGCGAATATCGATCCCCGCCGCCCGCGCCTCTTCTACCAGGCTGATCACCAGCTTCTTGTCCGCAGGCACGGAGATAAAAATCTCGTCCACGAACAGCGACCGCGCCAGCGAAAGGCAGTTCCGCACATCGCCCACCACGTCCGCGTCGCCAGATTCCGCCTCACGCTCCGTCAGCGCAACAAATCCCTTGAACCGGAAACCCAGGTGCTGCAATGAATCCAGATGGTTCCGCAGCGCATGGGCCACCCGGCCCGCACCAATAATCAGAACATTCTTCGTCTCAATGCCTGCGCGGAAACGGCTGTATACCATGTGCCGCCAGATCGCCCGCCGCGTGCAGATCAGCACCGTCGTCATCAACACCAGCAGCCCAACAATCTCCCGCGAGATAGCCACACCCCGCAACAGATACAGCGTCCCGCACAAGATCAGGCCCGCTACCAGAATCGCCTGCACTGTCATGCGTTGCTCGTGCAAGCCGCTGCGGTTCTGGATCGGCCCGTACAGCCCATACGACCGCATAAAGAAGATCAGGCAGATGGTGAACCACATCAGGTAAAAGAGAAGCGCCCGCGGGGCCGAATGAAACAGGTCCGGAAGCAGCGCAATCGTAGGGGTATCCCGAGGCATCACCACTCGGAAGCGCAAAGCCAGCACACCCGCCAGCAGCACTGTTATCAGGTCCAGGGTAGCCCACGCGAGACTCGTTACCGATGGCCGACCAGATGCACCGAAGCCATTCGCGGTCTTCTTGTCTCCCGCGGCACGTTTTCTACCCGAGATGATGACTTGTTGTAAATAATCTGGTGTCGCCACTGAGTACGCCTCTCATACGTCAGGGTTCGGCCTGCTCCCATGATCGTTACGATGCTGAATCGGTCTTTGCCAAGGCAGTCGTCACAATCTAAAAAATCCGTTCAGGACCACAGGGAAACAATGTGAGATTTGCACGTGCCGTACAGCCGCAGAGTTGATAGCAGAAAGGTTGATAAAGGTGTGAACCCAGTTACCGAGCACTTGTTGTCAACGTCTCTTTTCCAGCATACGTGCTTCCAACGGACTATGGCAAATCATAATGCAAACTTTTGCATATCCTGTCCAACTCTATCATTTCATTTATGTTGTCAACCAAAACATAAAACCGGCTACAGCCAACCCAAGCGTTTTACACCGGCAAAACCAGCTCATCCAACGCCAGAAACTCCTGCAAGACCGGATCAGTTGTCCGCTCCAATTCTTCTACTGTTCCGAAGAATCGCGCCTGTCCTTGGTGTAGAAAAACCACCCGATCCGCCAGCTTTTTAGCAAATTGCATATCATGGGTAACAACAATACTGGTGAGATGCAGTTGCTGCTTCAAACGTTCGATCAAATTTCCTAAAAGATGCGCCATCATTGGATCGACCATCGTTGTCGGCTCGTCGTACAGCACCGCCTCCGGCTGGGACGCCAGCGCCCGCGCAATCGCCACCGACCGCTTCATCCCCGTCGATAGGTCGGACGGCAGCAAATCTTCCATCCCCGCCACCCCCACCATCTCCAGCAACCCCTTCACCACCTGCTGAATCTGGTCCTCCGCCAGGTCCTTCCGTTCCCGCAACGGAAACGCCACATTCTCCCCCACCGTCACGGAGTCGAACAGCGCCCCGTTCTGGAACACCATCGTCACCTTCTGCCGGATCCGTTGCAGCTCCTTCTCCCCCAACCCGCAGATATTCTCTCCAGCCACCCGGATCGTTCCCTGGTCCGGCTTCAGGAACCCCATCAACATCTGCAGCGACACCGATTTCCCCACCCCGCTGCGTCCCAGAATGCACAGCGTCTCCCCCGGATTCACGCAGAAGTTCACATCCTCCAGAACCACAAACTCTCCAAACGCCTTATAGACATGCTCAAACGAGATATACGACCCCGGCTTATTCCTGACGTCGGGGATCTCCTCCGCCGCAGCTTCATTCTGCTGCGCTGCCTGCTCCATAAAATCCCCAACCGCCTCCGCCACCTCCGGCGACACGTCCTCCGTCAGCGAACCTGCGCTGTCCGGCACATGCTCCGACCCCTCCTGGCTCGAAGTCTCCACCACGTCCCGCTTGTCCTTCTTCTCACTTACCGAACTCTCGTCATCGAACTCCGCCATCCACTCCCCCTCTGCCAACCTAAGCCACAAGCCTGAGCCGTCAGCCTATTCTCCCATCAGATGCAGACGCAGCCTCAAAATCCTCTAAGTATCCAACGCCCCCAGGTGCCGCTCCGCCTTCGCAAACTCCTCCGGAGTATTCAAATTCGCAAACCACAGATGCTTCGCCTCCTGCTGCGCCTCGGTCGGCACCACCCACGCCGGACCTGCAGGAAAACTCTCTCCCACCGTCAACTCGCTCTTCGCATCCCATGCCCACTTGCGTAACACCTGCTGGGCCGGCACGCCAAGCTTCACCGCAAGGCCCTCCGCGGCCGCAGACAGCGCAGGCTCCATCTTGTACTCCCCGCGGCCCAATGAGACGCTCAGATACGGCGCAACCTCCCGATGAACCATCAACAACGCCGGCTGCGCAACCCCCTCCACCACGAACATCGCCATCCGTGTCCCATCCCGCCTCCCCTGCGAGATCGTGGCTCCCGCCCAATGCCGCAGCAGCGACGTAGGCAGAAACGGCACATCCACCGGCAGAATCATGTTCCAGTCGAACGCACTATGCACCAACGCAGCCTCGATGCCGCTCATCGGCCCGCATCCCGGATGAAGATCGCTCACCACCGGCGCATATGCCTGCAGAGCTTCATCGCTCCCCAACACAGCCACATCCCGACAAACACGCTGTAGCTTCGTCACCGCATGGAGCACCAGTGGCATACCCGCCAGCTCCAGCCAGGCCTTGTCCCGCCCCATCCGCGAGCTCTGCCCTCCCGCCAGCACATACCCTCCCATCTCGAACGGTATGCGAGCCGATGCCACTACGCCCCCACCCCACTCAGAAACCGCACAATCGACTCAATCCCCCGATAGAAATTCGCCAGATGAAACTTCTCATTCGGCGCATGAAGATTGTCATCCGGCAGTCCAAACCCCATCATCACCGTAGGAATCTTCAGCTCGCGCACAAAGTCCCCCACGATCGGAATCGATCCACCCCCGCGCACGAACACCGTCTCCTTGCCAAACACCTCGTGCATCGCATCCGTCGCCGCCTTCACATACGGATTGTCCGTACTCACCACAATCGGGTCGCCCGAGTGGATCATCCGCACCTCCAGCACAATCCCCTTCGGCGTCAGCGACTCCACATACGCCTTGTACTGCGCAAAGCTCTCTGCCGGAGTCATATCCGGCACCAGCCGCATGCTCACCTTCGCCACCGCCTTCGCCGGAATCACCGTCTTCGCGCCCGCACCGATAAACCCACCCGGCATCCCATGCACATCCACCGTAGGCCGAGCCCACGTCCGCTCCAGCACGCTATACCCAGCCTCCCCCGTCAGAGCCACCGACCCCACCTCCGTCTCGCGATAGTGCTCTTCATCGAACGGCAGTGCCTTCCACGCCTTCAACTCCGCATCCGTCGGCGTCGCCACCTTGTCGTAGAACCCCGGGATCAGAATCTTTCCATCCACATCCTTCAACTTCGCAATCACCTGCGCCAGCGCCACAAAAGGATTCGGAGCCGCCCCCCCATACATCCCGCTATGCAGGTCCGTCCGCGCTCCACGCGCCTCAATCTCCGTATAGATCATTCCGCGCAGCCCAACACACAGCGTAGGCAGGTCCGCCGCAAACATCTCCGTATCCGACACCAGTGCCACATCCGCCTTCAGTACATCGCCATGCTCCCGCACAAACGCAGCAATCCCCTCGCCCCCAACCTCTTCTTCCCCTTCAACGATCACCCGCACATTCACCGGTAACCGCCCACCATCCGCAGCAAATAAGGACTCCAGTGCCTTCACATGCATCCACATCTGCCCCTTGTCATCCACCGCCCCACGCGCATAGATGTTGCCATCCCGCTCCGTCGGCTCAAACGGCGGCGACTTCCACTCATCCAGGGGCTCCGCCGGCTGCACATCATAGTGCCCATAGCAAAGCACCGTAGCAGCCGCCGCACCATCCGCCTTCGGAGCAGCATGAAGCCAATCCGCATACACCAGCGGATGCCCATTCGCATGGCTCGCGCTGGTCGTCTCAATCAGCCGAACATTCTCCATCCCAATCCGCGTCAGCTCCGCCGCCACAAACTCCGCCGCCCGCCGAACATCCCCTACCCGCTCCGGGTCCGTCGAGATCGAAGGGATCCGCAGCAACGCCTTCAACTCCTCCACAAACCGCGCCTTATTCTTCTCCGCAAACTCAACCGCCGCCACAATCGACATCACACACTCCCAAAAAATATTCTCGTCGCCACCAGCTTAACCCCCAACACTCACCCAAGTCTCTAACAACGCGAAGCGCCAGCACCCCACGAAGGTCCTGCCGAAGGCCCCGTGGTGCCCGCCCGGCGCAAGGGCGCACTTGCCTCTAGCCGTCCTTCGTTTACTTCTCCCCCACCAAAACCTTCCCCGCCAGAAACGCCCCAATATTCTCATTCACAAACTTCGCATCCGCCGGACTAGCCGCCGCCCCCGCCGGATGCCCCCAAAGTGAAGGAATCGGCAGCAGCACCACCGTCTTCATAAACTGGGCTTCATACCGCGCATCCCCCACAGGAAAGTACTGGTCCGTCATCGAAGGCATATACAGAAACGGCACCTTGATCGACCCCAGCGCCTTCTTCACATCGCCTCCAAACCCCGGAGTAGCTCCCACATCATGCTTCTCCCACGTCCTCATCTGCAAAATCAGATTATTCGCATCCGCCCCCGGAATAAACCGCGTCCGAAACCGATCAACCGTGTCCTCAAACGTCGCTCCCGGCTTCGTCCGCCACAGCTCATCCCGCCACCATTGCGGAGAGTACAGCCAAGCCGCCCACACCATCCCAAACGCGTTGATCCCCGCCTTCGGCTCCTCTGTATACTCTCCGCCCTTGAAGTTTTCGTCCGCCGTAATGGCCGCGATCTGCCCCTCTAGCCGAACGATTCCGTGCCCATACGTCTTCGCTGTTCCCGACGTAGCCACCGCCCGATCCATAAACTCCGGATAGCTCACCGCCCACTGAAACGCCTGCTGCGCCCCCATCGAAAACCCGATCACCGCCTTCAGATGCGTGATCTTCAACTCCTCGGTCAGCAACTGGTGCACCGCATTCACATTGTCCCGAATCGTCATCACCGGAAACCGCGGCCCATGGAACGGCTCCGGCGTATTACTAGGCGAAGACGAACTCCCATTCCCAAACAGCTCCGTAGTCACCAGGAAAAGCTTCCCCGGATCCAGCGCCTTCTCCGGCCCCATCAGCCACTCATACCCCGTCAGCTTCGCCATGTAGTGCGAAGGCAGCAGCAACGCATTGTCCCCCGCGGCATTCAGCTTGCCGTACGTCCCATACACCACGCGGGCCTCCGGCAACACCACCCCACTCTCCGTCTTGAAGTTCTTCAGCACAAACTCATGCCGAACCGGAGCCTCCAGCGCCCACACCGCCGAAACACTCCCCACCCAAACCATCAACACCAGCCAAATCATTCGTCGCATGACGCAGATCTTACTACCCATCCACCCCATCACATTCCAAACAAAGTCCATACTTTCAGCCCCATGAAGTCGGGTACCCCGCTCATCGATTTTGATGGGTGGGGTTTCAAAAGCTGCACACCTGCCCTCACACACCAAGGCATCGGCTCGATCCAAACCATGAGTCACACGAGGAACTAGTCTCGCCCGAATACAAACATGCATCTCTCTGAAGAACTCGTATCATCCTCATATGTCGATGACTCACATCTCAAAGACCGACACGATCCACGCAAGGCTAGCCCAGCTTGGAGTAGACGAACAGGACGTAACGGACGCAATCGCCTGGGCACGCCGAGAAGTACAACCCACCCCAGAAGCAGCACCCCAAAAGCTTATCTAGCCGCAACCTTTCGCGGACGCCCACCAAGTGAACCGTTCGCACGCGCCGCCGCAACCTTAGCTTTAGTCCGCGACTTACCACCCTCTGCTCCCAACCGCGAAGCCATCCACGCACGAGACCCAAGAAAGCCTTCCAGAATGGCTGGCACGTAAAGGTCTGCATCCAGCTTTGGAAAGTGAAGCCCAAAACCCGAAGACGTAATTTCAATCTCACTCAACTGGGCCGCACTGCCATCTTCAAGCCCCTGCGCATCCTTGGGTGAAAAGAAGATGCCAACCCCGGAGGACAGCGTAACGATAATGTTTCCGGATTTGCGGTCGAAGTAAGCCGAAGTCGCGGCAGGCGTGCTCGCCTTCAACGCCTTCGCTCGTGCGTTCGCCTGCTTCAACTCGAGACTAGTGATTGCCATGGATCTCCTTCCATGCGTCGCATAGCTCCACGACGTGTTGGTTGAGGAACAATTCGCTGCGTTTCAACTCGCGAGTAGAAAAACCCTCGTTCTCCCGAACGCTAACCGGGCCTTCCGGACAGTTCAAATAGAAAACCACTTCATGCTCCGGCCCGATCACGTGAACGTGCGCTGGCCGATGGTCATTCGGATAAATCACAATTCGAACGTTGCCGAATCTTAAAATGGTCGGCACTCGAGTTAGAATATCATATTCCTAAGCGGTTGGGTTATTGAAACCTGCCAACGCATTTCGAGGGCGGGCTCACGAAATGTTTACTGAGCTGCAGGCAAGAGGCGAAAGAACCAACTCTTCCCGTCGTGGTCTTGTAGTGCAACATGGCTCCCGTCAGTGAGGAGTTCGCTTCGTTTTCCGTCTTCGAATTCCACTATTGCCTCGATGGACCATAATGAAAACTCTGCCCAGTTGATCTGGCAGGCCGCATATTGAAACTCTCCTAGCCAAACCTTCCTAACACTGTTGCGAAGCTCCTCGGTAGCTGAAAAACCTATTGCTCGATCAAAGCGAACAACCCGAATATCTTTGATTCTTCCACCTATGAAATCAGCAACGGATGTCGGACGGTTCAGGTAGCGGCCCTCGCATGATTTCCTTTGTAAAGACTCGGCTGTTTGGCGCAACTCTGCAGCATCAGTGGCACCGGGATCCCCAAGGATCAGTGGAGGGGCTATTGGGGATTTCGCTTTGTCTTGCGCAAACGACAGAGGGGGAATAAGTACCCACACGAGAGTGAAGGGAAGAAGAAAGAGTCGCATTGCGATAAGGCTTATGGTCCTCATAAGTTCGTATTGTGTCCTAATTCGAGTGAGAATGTCATTTTGGTGAGCGCCGCCGCGCTTATCCACCCCTCAATAATCCTTATCAAACTGGCATCTCCCCTCGAAACCACGAACAATAGCCACATGACCACCAGCAAGGAATCAAAACCCATCATCCAAACCTGGGACACCACCGCCTACGCCGCCAACGGACGCTTCGTAGCTACCATGGCCACCGCCGTAGTCACCCTCCTCGCCCCTCAGCCCGGGGAACACATCCTCGA
>JANYER010000078.1 GCA_025359825.1 Granulicella sp. | reverse complement strand
AGCCATACCAAACCTGCACATATGGTCATCCCACCGATGATCTCAAGCACGATGTGCACCCAACGCATGGGTTTTGGCATGTCACTGAGCATAACAAAGCGGCTTATACCAACTCAGACTAGGAACTTGATCAATCTAGCTCGGGCGTTTGAGAAACCACGTGAGAAACCCCGCAAACAAACCGATTGCCGCAGGGATCGGGATAGCATAGGGCGCAAACGGTATCGGCCCTGCGTAATAGGCGAATCGAATCATCGCATACCCCATTAGAGCAACGAAGCACACAACAAATGTCCCGAAGCCAATGAGGAGAGACCAAGCCGTTCGACTCATGCTAGTTAGTCTAATCTGCGGTCCTGGATTGGTAACGATAAACGCCGTTGTGTTTACTAATCCGACCGAAGTTGGATCTCACTGCCGTCGGCTGCAACCGGCTACTTTGTGTCTCTTTTCAGGGCTTCGAGGACGAGGTCTTTGGTGAGGAGTTCGGGGAGTACGTCGGCCATGGCGGTGGGGTTGGCTGGGTAGAGGACGTAGGTGGGGACTCCGGAGCGGTTGACGGCGGCGAGTTGTTTGGTAATCTCGGGGTCGTACTGGGTCCAGTCGGCTTTGAGGAGGGTGATCTTGCGGTCGGCGAACTGCTTCTGGACGTCGGCGGATTTGAGGACGAGGCGCTCGTTGACCTGGCAGGAGAGGCACCAGGCGGCGGTGAAGTCGATGAAGACGGGGTAGCCGGCGGCGCGGGCGGAGTCGAGCGTCGGCTGCGAGTAGGGCTGCCAGACGAGGGTGGTGTCCTTGGGCTGGTAGAGCGGGATGGCGATCGCGATGGCGGCCAGCAGCGTGGCGGCGATGGCGCTGCCCCAGCGGGCGGGCCATTTGCTGAGAGTCCAGCCGGCGATGGCGAGCATGAGGAAGCAGAGGAGGAGCTTGGCTACCTGATCGACGGCAGTTCCGCTGGTTGCGCTGGAGTAGAGGCGGCCGTAGACCCATGCCAGCCAGATGACGGTGGCGAAGAGGGGCACGGCGGTGAGCTGCTTGAGGATCTCCATCCATGCGCCGGGGCGTGGGAGAATTTTGGTCCAGGCGGGCTGGAAGCTGAGGGCGAGGTACGGGGTTGCGAGGCCGAGGCCGAGGGCGGTGAAGACTGCGAAGGTGATTCCGGCGGGCTGGGCGAGGGCGAAGCCGATGGCTGCTCCCATGAGCGGCGCGGTGCAGGGAGTGGCGACGATGGTGGCGAGGACTCCGGTAAAGAAGCTGCCGGTGTAGCCCTGCTTTTGGGCGAGCTCTCCGCCTACGCTGGTGAGGGAGAGGCCGAGGTCGAACTGTCCTGCCAGCGAGAGCGCGAAGAAGAAGAGGCCTGCCGCGAGGACGGCGATGAAGGTGGGTGACTGGAGCTGGAAGCCCCATCCGGCCTGACTGCCTCCGGCGCGCAGGATGAGCAGGACGGCGACGATGGCCCAGAAGGAGACGAGGATTCCGAGGGTGTAGACGAGGCCGTGGCTGCGGAGGCGGCTGCGCTCTTCGCCGGAGGACTGTACGAGGGCGAGGCCTTTGAGGAAGAGTACGGGGAAGACACAGGGCATCAGGTTGAGAATGATGCCGCCGAAGAAGGCGAGGCCGATGGCGGTGAGGGTGGTGACGGGGCTGGCCTTCTGACCGGGCTGGGTGGTGCCGGCGGCGGCGGGGACCTCTCCGGGGGTGACGGGAGCGGTGACGTCGTAGGCCTGATGGTCGCTGAGCTTGATGAGGCCGTGGAGTTCCGCGGGGAGGGTCTTGAGGTCTTCGGAGCGCTTGACGCGTATGCGAATGCCGTTGGGGACAGGCTCGACGGTCTGGTCAGCGGCGTTGGCGATCTGGTCGCGGTCGAAGGGGTAGAACTCGGCGTCGGTCTCGGCGTCGCCGGTGATGAGGGTGACGACGAAGTCATCCTTGCCGCCGACTACGCTGTACTGCATGGAAGCGGGAAGCGGCTTGGGGAGTAGGTTGAGCGAGGCTCCGAGAGCACCGACTGGCTGGGCCGGCGTGACCGCTCCGGTGGGAGAGACGGTGAGGTTGAGGCCGAGGTGGGCGCGGCCGGGGATGCAGACGTGAGCGCAGACCAGCCACTTGACCTGAGCGTCGAGGTGGATGGGGCCGGG
>JANYER010000060.1 GCA_025359825.1 Granulicella sp. | reverse complement strand
ATAAGTACTTTGACAAAACATGGTATCCAAGCTATCGAAGCGATCCAAAATCCCGTCAATAATCCAAAGCACGAAAAAATATCTTTAACTGTGGGGTCTAAGCGATAAATCTAGATTGAGCAATATCCGATTTGAGATGTGGGTCTTCGCTAAGCAACCAGAATTCCTTCTCCTAGCCAACTCCGCTAAAATCCTTCAATGACCTTAGCCGACCTGGCCGCCCAACTCGGTGCCACCCTGCACCTCGGGGACAACACCGACCCTGCCACCGAAATCACCGCCGTAGCCGCCATCGAGACCGCCACCGTCGGCCAGATCACCTTCGTCTCCAACCCCAAGTACATCGCGCTCGCCAGCACCACCCAGGCCACCGCCGTCCTCGTCGAGCCCGACTTCCCCCAGATCGCCGCAGCCACCCTCCGGCTGAAGAACCCCTACCTTGCCTTCGCCCGCGCCATCGAAGTCTTCTATACTCCCCCCGCCTATGCGCCGGGTATTCATGCAACCGCCGTCATCGCTCCCACCGCGAAGATCGGCTCAAACGCCCACATCGGCCCTCACGCCGTCATCATGGACCACGTCACACTGGGCGATAACGCCATCATCCTGCCGCACGTCGTCCTCTACCCCCACGCCATCATCGGCGACCACTTCTTCGCCCATGCTCATGCCGTCGTCCGCGAGTACTGCCAGCTCGGCGACCACGTCACCCTTCAGAACGGCGCCATCATCGGAGCCGACGGCTTCGGCTTCGCGCGCGATTACACCGCCCCCTCCGGTGCAGCCTGGTACAAGATCCTCCAGTCCGGCCCCGCCATCCTGGGCGACAACGTCGAAGTGCAGGCCAACGCCACCATTGACCGCGCCTCCATCGGCGAGACCCGCATCGCCGCCGGAGCAAAGATCGACAATTTGGTCCAGGTAGGCCACGGCTGCAGCGTCGGCGAAGACACCCTGCTCTGCGCCCAGGTCGGCCTCGCCGGCTCCACCAAAGTCGGCAAGAACGTCATCTTCGCCGGACAAGCCGCCAGCGCGGGCCACAACACTATCGGCGACGGAGTCATCGTCACCGCCCAATCCGGCATCGGCGGAGACGTCCCTCCCGGCAAGATCATGTCCGGCTCCCCCGCCATCGACAACGCTGACTGGCTCAAAGCCACAGCCCGCTTCAACAAGCTACCCGAGCTCATCCGCGACCTGAAGCGGTCAACGAAGACACCCGAATCTACCTAAATTGGATTTGCCGCCCTGAACTTTAGCTTCTGCTGCACCGGATTAAGGTTAAGCCGTGTACCCCAAAGCCTCAAGCTGCCCTGCCGTATACGTACCCGGCAACTCAACCCGCGCACCAGCCCGCAGCTTGCTCAACACCCCATACCGCATACCGCTGCTCTCCAGCGAATACAGCCGCGCATCCAGATCAGCCGCTACCACTTCCCACTCGCGATGCGACCCGCTCTTGCTGTCCGCTGTAAAGCGCACAGCTCCAAGCTGGCCTTCCATCTCTCCGAACTCATGCAGCACCGGATTCGCTCGAACGGTATAGGTCATGTCGCCCCCAAGGGTAGGACTTACCCGTACAGTATCACCTCCCTCGATTCCCACTCTCTGCAACTTCCTTGGGATAAGCCTGCGGTATCCTTCCTATATGCGCATCGCCAGCCTCGCGGCCCTCGTCACGTTTAGTCTTACGCTCTCCGGCTGCCACTCCGCTTACGTCGAAGCCACCGTCAGCAATCGCACCGCCTCCCCTATCAGCCTGGTGGAAGTCGCCTACCCCAGCGCCAGCTTCGGCACCCAGAACCTCGCCCCCGGCGCAGACTTCCACTACCGCTTTAAAGTCCTCGGCTCAGGCGCTATGAAGCTTACCTACACCGATACAGCCCACCAGGAGCACGTCACCCCCGGCCCTACCTTGAACGAAGGTGCCGAAGGCATCCTGACCATCCTCATCACCCCGACTGCCATCCAGTGGCAGCCCGCCCCCACCCTCAAAGCCATCCCGACCCCAACCCCGTAGCCTTATCTTGTACCGAGTACCAGGCAACGAGTACCTGCCCACTGCGTTATCCTCTACCATGCCTCGCGGTTACTTCATCACCTTCGAAGGGTTGGACGGCTCCGGTAAGACCACCCAGCTTCGCCGCCTCGCCATTGCGCTTGAGGCGGAGGGACACACCGTCACCACCCTGCGTCAGCCCGGCGGCACCGCCCTGGGCGACCGCATCCGCGGCCTCCTGCTCGACTCCCGCTCCGAAGCTACCCTCGGCCCAATCACACCCCTCGCTGAACTCGCGCTCATGTTCGCCGACCGCGCCCAGGCCATCGCCGAGATCATAGTCCCTGCCCTCGAAGCCGGCCACATCGTCCTCTGCGACCGCTACACCGACTCCTCGGAGGCCTACCAGGGCAGCGGCCGCCAGCTTGGTTCCGAGCGCATCCTCGCCCTCCACGCCGCCGTATGCAACCACCTCCAGCCCGATCTCACTCTCCTCCTGCTCCCCCCCATCGAGTCCACCCTCAACC
>JANYER010000449.1 GCA_025359825.1 Granulicella sp. | reverse complement strand
GTTTGGATGAGAAAGGATTCCAAGAAGGATGCCTCTCCATGCAAAAAAACATAGCCCTTTTGGGAGCTATGTCCTTTTGAGTGAGCACGAAACGGGGTTACCGCGGTCTAAATGCGGAAGTATGGTGGTTTACTTCCACATGAAGTAGAAGCCGGGGGCATTGTTGAGAAACTGGCTGGGGTTGGGGAAGAGGTCTTCGGAGTCCGAGAGTGCGGCGATGAGGCCGCGCTTTTCCTTGTAGGGACGGACGATGGAGGGCTCACCGGAGATGCCGACGTCGCGGGCGGTGTCGATGAGGGCGATGCGGTAGCCGCCAACCTTGTCGATCAGACCCAAGGAGAGGGATTGCTGGCCGGTCCAGACCTGGCCGGTAGCGAGGGATCTGATCTTGGTGTCAGTGGTGTGGCGGCCCGTGGCGACGTCGTGGATGAACTGGGTGTACATGTTGTCAACTAAGGACTGAAAGTAGGCCTGCTCCTGCGGGGTGACGTCGTGAGTGGGGTCGCCGGCGTCCTTGAGCTCTCCGGCGTGGATCACGATGGCTTTGAGCTTGGCCCAGCGGTAGAGCTCGGCGTAGTTGGTCCACTCCATGATGACGCCGATGGAACCGACGACGGAGGCGTCGTTGGCGTAGATCTTGTCGCAGGCGCTGGCGATGTAATAGGCACCAGATGCGCCTACGGACTCGACAGAGGCAATGATCTTCTTGTGCTTCTCCTGCCGGACGCGGAGGACTTCGTGGTAGACCTCCTGCGATGCGGCAGCGCCACCGCCGGGGGAGTTGATGTGCAGGATGATGGCTTTGACGGAGGAGTCGTCGCCGAACTTGCGGAGCTGGGTGTCGATCTTCTCGGCGTCCATGATGACGCCGTCGATGTCGATGACGGCGATCTGGCTGGAACCGATCTTGAGGGAGCCGGTGTTGCCGTTGACCGAGCGCATGGTGGCCCACACCATAAAGGTGAGGAGCAGCGAGATGGCGGCGACCGAGCCTCCGATGATGGAGACGTAGAACCAGGCAGAGCGGCGTGGCGGAGGCTGATATCCGGCGGCTGGCTGCTGGCCGTAAGGGGGCTGTCCATAGGCTGCCTGACCGTAGGCAGGTGGCGGGTAGGCGTAGGCAGGGGGCGGGTAGCCGGAGGCTGGCGGCGCGGATGGAGGTGGCGGTGGCTGGGCCGGAGTGTGGCCCTGATCGTTGGGGTGGAAGTCTTCCGTCATGGTGTGGAGTGTAGCAAATGCCGGGTGAAAGCGGGGAACAACGCTGCTGGGTTTGTGAGATGTTGGTGCCATAAGCAGGCAGGGGTCTGGTTGGACTCAATTCGGCTCAGGCTCAGGACAGGGCTCAAATAAATTGGTCCAAGTCCAGCGCTGACGCGTCTAAATGAGTGGTAAGTCATGCCGGAGTTAAAGTATGATGAAACCGGCTTGCAAGGCCTCCTCCCCGCCGTTGCTCGTGAGTTTGAGAGAGGTCCGAACTGGTTTCGGGACTGGTTACTTTTTATGGCACATCCGCAGCTGAGCATCGTCATCCCGGCTTACAACGAAAGCGCACGCATCGAGGCGACACTGGAGCGCGTGATGAGCTGCGTGACGGAGCAGAACTGGGACGCGGAAGTTCTGGTGGTGGATGATGGCTCGAAGGACGATACGGCGGAGATCGTCGAGCGCTGGATGCGAGTGCATCCACGGCTGCACCTAGTGAAGAACCCGGGAAACCGCGGCAAAGGATATTCAGTACGGAATGGCCTACTGCAGGCAGCGGGCGATGTGGTGATGTTTACGGATGCAGACCTCTCCGCTCCGATGGAAGAGGCCGAGCTCCTGATGGCAGCGATCTCTGCAGGTGCGGATGTGGCGATTGGTTCACGCTGGATGGACCGTACCCGGCAGACGATCCATCAGCCGCTGTACCGGCAATTTTTTGGGCGCTGCTTCAACTGGATTACGCGGCGGGTAATGGGGCTACCCTTCAAAGACACGCAGTGTGGTTTCAAGGCGTTCAAGCGTGAGGCCGCCCAGGTGATCTTCCGGTTGCAGACGATCGAACGCTGGGGCTTTGACCCGGAGATTCTGTTCATCGCGCGCAAGCTGAAGTACACCATCCGTGAGGTCCCGGTGACCTGGGGGCATGATGAGCGCAGCCGCATGAGCTATCTGAAAGACGGCATGAAGATGCTGGAGGAGATGGCGGTGATTCGTTCGAACTCGGTACGAGGGCGGTACGATGAGGCCATCGCTGCGATGAAGGACACCAGCACGATGGTGACTCCGCAGGTGGATAAAGTGGCGAAGGTTGGGGTTGAGGCTGGGCGGTAGTTTTCGCGCGCTGAAACTGACTGCAATCCAACTAAGCGGGTTTCGCCAAAGACTGCACTGACATGGGAGAATAACGGTTTGGGTCTGGTTCGATCAGGCCGGGATGAGGTGTGTTTTTGCTGCGATCTTTGTTTATTGGGCTCTCACAGAATAAGAGGCTGCGTGCGTTTTCTGAGCGGTCGGCTATGGGACGGAAGTTGTCGGGGCGGTTCGTTGCCGGGATGACGGTGGCGGATGCGTTGAAGGCGTGTGAGGCAGTGAATCGCGAAGGCATTGCGATCAGTTTGGATTCGTTGGGTGAGAGTGTCGCCGTGGAGTCGAAGGCGCGGGCTAGTGCCGCGATCTACCACGAGCTGCTGGATGCGATTGCGACGCGCGGGTTGAATGCGAATGTGAGCGTGAAGCTGTCGCAGATGGGGATGGATTTTGACCCGGAGCTGGCGGAGCGGATCGTTGGCGAGATTGTGGAGCACGCGGCTGCAGTGGATTCGTTTGTGCGGATCGATATGGAGGGCACTCCTTTTACCGAGGCAACGATTGCGATGACGGAGCGGTTGTTTGCCCGCTATCCAACGCGGGTGGGGACGGTGCTGCAGGCCTATCTTTACCGGACGGCTGCGGACACGGAACGGCTGTTGGGGGAGGGAATTCGTATTCGGCTGTGCAAGGGAGCGTACAAGGAAGGGCCGGACCATGCGTATCCATCGAAGGAGGATGTGGACGCGAACTACGTGAAGCTGATGAAGCGGATGGTGAGGTCCGGAGTGTTCTGCGGGATTGCTACGCATGACGAGACGATCGTGGATGCGATGCGAAAATTTGTGAAAGAGCAGGGAGTCGACAAGGCTGCGTTCGAGTTCCAGATGCTGTACGGGATTCGGCGTGACCTGCAGCGAAAGCTTACTGCGGAAGGGTATGGGGTACGGGTCTATCTACCGTTTGGAGCAGAGTGGTATCCGTACTTTATGCGGCGGTTGGCGGAACGGCCGGCGAATGTGTTGTTCCTGGCGAAGAATTTCTTCCGGAGCTAGTTGAATTTTTAGACAAGAAAATGGCTTCCTGCTTATGCAGGAAGCCATTTCTTTGTACTGAGTTCAATTGCTTGAAGAGCGTTACTGCTTCAGGGCTGCGGTGCGGACGGGTGCGGGCTCGCTGAGGAGGTGCTCGATGAGCTCGGTAACCTCTTTGGTGAGGGCCTTGTTGGCTGCAGGGTTTCCGGGGCCGGCGTATCCGGCGTGGATCTCCTTGACCTTGCCGTCGCGGCCGAGGAAGAAGGAGGTGGGCCAGCAGTTGAGGTTGTTGGCCTGGGTGATCTTTTCGTTGAGCTGGTCGGTGTTGCCGGCTACGAGTACGGTGTACTGGATGCCGTAGCGGGCGATGAAGGCGCGGAGGCGGTTGGGGTCCTTGAGCTGGTCTTCTTCTTCAAAGGAGAGGTTCACGATCTCCAGACCCTTGCTATGGAACTGCTTGTAGAGGTCGACGAGGAAGGGAGCTTCGTCGTGGCAGTTGGGGCACCAGGAGCCGCCGATGGCGACGATGACCACCTTACCGTCGAACTGCGCGTCGGTGTTGGAGATGGTCTTGCCGGAGAGGTCGGGGAAGCTGAAGCGTAACGGCTCGTTAGGGTCCTTCATGGTGGTCTGCTGCGCGGTGTCAGTGGGTGGAGCGAGGTTCTCTTTGCGGGCCTGCTCAGGACGGCGTGCGGTGTGGGCCACGGTGTCAGTAGCGGAGAGAAGGTTCTTCACCTCGAGAGTGCCGTCCGCTTTGGTTGCGATGCTGTAGAGCGCAGAGCCGGCCGCGATGAAGTGGCTGACCTGGAAGGTGTCGCCGAGTTTGAAGTCTGCCGGCAGGGTGCCGTAGAGGGCACCGGTATCGCCATCGATGCGCTGTATGACGGCGCGGACAGAGGCGGAGGGAGCGTCGGACTTGGCGATGCGGAGCTGCCATGCGGATTCGCCATTGGCGCTTTTGACAGCGATCTCCCAGTCACCGAGGATGCCGAGTGCGCTGGCAGGGGTGAGCTTCGGGGCGGGGGTGAGCGGGACGCGCTGCAGCGTGATGGGAAAGAAACCGCCGCGCTTGCCGCCAAAGGTGCCGGTGAGGGTGCCGTTCTGCAGGGTCGCATCGATGGCTCGGGCGTAGTAATTGAAGGTGAGAATCAGGTGTCCGTCCGCGTAGGAGGCGGCAGTGGCGCTGGACTTGTCGGTGCCGTTGAGCAGTGCTGCCTCAAGATGGGTAGGAGTACCGGATATCTTGAGCACGACAGGGATGGACTTCTCTTTATTGATGGCCGTGCCTTGCCAGACGCCGATGATGGACTGCTTGGACGCAGATTGGGCGTGTGAGGACGAAGTGGGTACAAGGCTGATGACGGACAGCAGAAAGACGCTGGCAAAAAGCTTCATGGTCGGACTCGATTCTGGGATGTAGAAAGGGTTATTTCGAGTGACGCGCTAGAGGGTAGCGGGCGTGACACACATCTGTAAAGGCCGTTAGGGGCGGCAGCAACAACAGAGGTGGGGATGAATCGTCATTCGTACAAGACTAGAACGGACGGGGAGGGAGGTCAAGCGGTGGTGCACTTACTTACCAGCGTTGATGGTCTCGCCGTTGCGCTGGACGGGCAGGTAGGGTTCAACCGCAAGCAGGCTGGTGAGGGTGGAGCGCTCCTGGTCGGAGAACTGGCCGCGGATGCGATCAGAGGTGAGGATGGCCTGACGCTGCTGGTCAGGCATCTCGCGAAGATCACGGAAGGCGCGGGCTACCAGGCGGCGACGTTCGACGGGCAGACCGCCGAGTTGCTGCATGGCTTCACGGACCTGCTGGCGCTGCGGCTGGGTAAGGTGCTCCAGGGCCTCGTTGCGCTCCAGAATGCGTTGGCGCTGCTGCTCGGGCATGTTGTTGAGTTGGGCGAGACGATCCAGGTAGCGCTGTT
>JANYER010000372.1 GCA_025359825.1 Granulicella sp. | reverse complement strand
TGGGCGGTGAGGACGGAGTCGGCGTGGCCGGAGTGGATGAGGGAGTGGAAGAGATCGTAGCGGAGGGTGCGGGCGGCTTCTTCGATTCCTTCGCCGGTCTGCTGAACGCGGTCGGGGACGCTGGCGTGATGGAGGTGCAGGGGGATGTCGAGGCGGGTGCAAAGGTCCTGCACGAATTGCTGGTCGGCGTCAGATTCGGCGGCGCGGAGGTGGTGATTGAGGTGTACGGCGGAGAGGCCGACGCCTAGTGCCTCACGCGTGGAACTGTTGGCGGCGTGCAGAGCGAGCAGTAGGGCGACGGAGTCTGCACCGCCGGAGATGGCGACGCAGATGCGATTGCCGGGGCTAAGGTGGTCGCGGGAGAAGGGGAGATTCATCGTGTTTATCGTAGCTTGCTGGTGGCTTACTTGCGGCAGGCGTTGCGGGATCGTGTACGGGTGCGTTGATGGAGCGTGAGTTACGAGGCGCGGCTCTGTATACTCCGGTGGTTATGCGAGTCTTTGTGATTCTTCCAGCAGCAGGTATCGGTACGCGGATGGCCGCGGGTGCAACCGGCGCGGCGCCGAAGCAGTTTCTTGAGGTAGGTGGGGTCCCGGTTTTGATCCGGTCGGTGATGGCGTTTCTGGCTGTGCCGCGGGTGGATGCGGTATGCATCGCGGTTCGAGGGCTGGAGCGCGAACGGGTGATGGCGCAAGTGGTCGAGTTCAAGCTCGGACCGAGGGTCCACATGGTGGAGGGCGGCGATAACCGGCAGGAGTCGGTCGGCAATGCACTGGCTGCGCTCGAATGCGCCGAGGATGATGTGGTTCTGGTACACGACGCGGTGCGCCCACTGATCGATCCAGGCACGATTGAGCGGACGATTGAAGCGGTGGTGCGCCACGGCGCGGCCATTGTGGGAATGCCGGCGGTAGATACGATTAAGCAGGTCGAGAAGACCGCCGATGGGGCGATTGTAACGGCGACCATTCCGCGGGAACGGGTAATCCATGCCCAAACTCCGCAGGGTGCATTGTTTGGGTTGCTGCGGCGTGCCTTTGCCGAGGCAAATGCGGACGGATTCTCGGGTACAGACGAGGCGAGCGTACTGGAGCGGGCTGGGATTGAGGTGGCGGTGGTGATGGGGTCGGCGCGGAACTTCAAGATTACGCAGCCTGGAGATATTGAGTTGGCGGAGTTCTATCTGGACCAGGAACTGCGTCACGGTTAGGCGTGGGTCTTGCGAGATTCGTCGAGGGCGCTGCCGAATTGAGCGAAGGCGTGGGAAAATAATGTATGAGCATGAGAATTGGTACGGGGTTTGACTCGCATGCATTTAAGGCGGGCGTGCCGCTGGTGATTGGCGGACTGAAGATTGAACACAGCGAGGGACTGGCCGGGCACTCGGACGGAGATGTGCTGCTGCACGCAATTACGGATGCTCTGCTGGGTGCGGTGTCGGCAGGCGACATTGGAACATTTTTCCCGCCAAGCGATCCGCGCTGGAAGGGTGCTTCCTCGGATATCTTCCTGCAGACGGCACTGGAAGAGATTGCTACGGCTGGGTACAAGATCGTGAACATCGATACCGTGCTGGTGATGATGCGGCCAAAGATCGTTCCGATTGCAGGCGAGATGCGGGAGAGCGTCGCAAACCTGCTGGGAGTGAAGCCGGGCAATGTCGGTATCAAGGCGAAGACTCCTGAAGGGCTGAACCAGGATGGAGTGGCCGTGGCGTATGCGACGGTGCTGCTGGAGTCGATCGGTAGCTCGGAGTCGTTGGGCCGGATGACAGCTACTGTGGACGAAGAGATGGATGCGGTAGTGGCAGGGCTGGTGGGGAAGGTGCGGGACACATCAGCGCTGGGCCGGAAGGTGACTCCGTTTGATACGGATGATCTGACGTGAGCCATCACGAACATCGTTGAAATCAATGCACAATACTAAGGCCAAGAAGATCTGCCTGTGATCCATCGGTGGAGTAGACTTCGGGTATTCGATTTCCTACGTTAAGTGAGGGCAGCAATAATGGCGATGCTTCGTGTGGCAGCAGTGTGCGGTTTGATGATGGTTGCAGCGGGTGTGCGGGCGCAGGGGCCGGGCACTTCGGATGACTTTGTGAAGACGCACTATGCGAAGTATGAGTACCGCATCCCAATGCGCGATGGCGTGAAGCTGTTTGCTTACGCTTATGTGCCGGTCGCGGGGGCCTTCAAGGATGCGGGACCGTATCCCATCCTGATGACGAAGACTCCGTATAGCTGCGCTCCGTATGGCGAGGACAAGTTCGCGGCGCGGCTGGGGCCGAGTACGGAGCTGATGGAGAGTGGCTACATCTTTGTGTGTGAAGACGCACGTGGACGTACTGCGAGCGAAGGCGCGTTTACGGAGATGAACATCCACATCGACGACAAGAAGTCGCCCAAGGATGTGGATGAGTCGAGCGATATGTATGACACAGTGGAGTTTCTGCTGAAGCATCT
>JANYER010000371.1 GCA_025359825.1 Granulicella sp. | reverse complement strand
TCAGATCTTCGAGAGGCCTGCGTTAGAGATTTGAGGCTTCAGCTCTGCTTCATCTTGGCAGCCTAAGATGAACGGCGAGGAGAATACTATGCGACATACCATTGTAATGACGGCGGTTCTGACGGGGTGCTTGACGGGTGTGGGCGCTGTAGCGCAGGGGCCGGCGAACTATCACCTGCTGAAGCAGATTCCTATTGCCGCAGAGGGTGGATGGGACTATCTGACAATTGATCAGGGCGCGGGACGGCTGTACGTTTCGCATGGCTCGGAGGTCGAGGTGATCGACCTGAAGAGCGAGATGGTGGTGGGGAAGATTGAAGGGATGAACCGTACGCACGGGATTGCGGTGGCTCCGAAGTTTGGACACGGGTTTGTGACGAGCGGGGGGAACTTAACGGTGCGGGTGTTTGACCTGGCGACGTTGAAGACGGTGGCGGACCTGCCTGCGGCGGGAAGCCCGGACGGAATCCTGTATGAGCCGAAGACGGAGCGGGTGTTCGCGTTTGACCATCGCGGGGGTATTGTGACGGTGATCGACGCGAAGAGTGCGACGGTAGCGGGAACGATCGACATTGGTGGGCAGCCGGAGTTTCCGGCGACCGATGGCGAGGGGTCGGTGTGGGTGGGACAGGAAGACAAGAGCGTATTGGTGAAGATCGACGCTGCTGCGATGAAGGTGGTGAAGACGTGGCCGCTGCTGCCGGGATGCGAAGGTCCGACGGGGATGGACATGGACCGCAAGAACCGGCGACTGTTTATTGGCTGCGGCAACGAGAAGATGGCAGTGGTGGATGCGGATAGTGGGAGCATGATTACGACGGTGCCGATTGGGGTGCATGTGGATGCGACCTGGTTTGACCCGGCAACGAAGCAGATCTTCAATGCGAACCGCTCGTCGATCACGGTCGTGCAGCAGGAGAGCAAGGACAAATACAGCGTGGTGCAGACGGTGACGACGCTGGGACATGCGAATACGCTGGCCGTCGACTTCAAGACGCATAAGGTCTACGCGTCGACTTCGCTGTACAAGACTGAGGCGGTGCCGGACGGTTCGCCGGCGGGTACGAAGGCGAAGGAGAGCGTGGTGCCGGGGACGGCGGCGGTGCTGGTCTATGGTCGGTAGAACGGACGGTCGTACGGTCAGTAGCTGACTGCATTAGTGGAGGTGGGAGCCGCCTTCAGATTCCATGGCCTCAATGAACGATGCGAGGGTTTGGATCCTGGGGGCGGCAAGTCCTTTGGACGGTTCGAGGAGGAGTTTTCCGGGGAGGGTGGCGAGCTGTTTTTTTAGAGCGTTGAGGGCGTCGGTGAAGGTGTGGAAGCGGGTGTCGCTGCCGAGCTTGGCCAGGGTGCGGGTGATGCCGATGGCTCCGAGCTGCTCGAGGATGTCAGCGTCGCGGGCTATGGTGGCTTCGAGGGTGGTGGGTGTGTCTTGCGGCTGATGGGTGCGGATGACATCGAGGACTGCTGGGATTTTTTCGGTGGGGAAGCCGGCTTCGGTGAGGATGGCTGGGGCTTTGGCGGTGATGTAGGCGACGTGGTCCCAGGTCTTGAGGGCGGCGGGGTCTTCGGGGCGATGGCCGATGAAGACGCCGAGGTCGTGGAGGAAGCAGGCGGCGTAGACTACGTCGTCGTCGTAGGTGAGGCCTCGGCCTATTTGCTGGGTTAAAGCGTAGAGGCGAGGTTGATGGCCGTATTTGTGTTGGGGGTCGGCGTTGGCCTGCAGGTAGGTGGCTAGTGCTGCGCGGAAGGGGATGGCGTTTTGCTCGTAGGTCGCGGGCGTAATGGTGATTGGGAGCATAGCAAACTTGATTCTATTGGGACGAGAGTTATGTAGTTACAATTGTAGTGTAATCTGTGGATGTAGATTTTGAATGAGACGAAAAGAAAGACCAAGCCAATCACAGAAGGCATGGCATTTCGTTCGCAACAGCCATTCGGGCATTTTTTGACGAGCAACGAAAAGAACGAGTGGATGAACGCAGCGCAGACGAAGAGCGCTGGATTTTGATTGGATTAGTCGACGGAGAAGAGGTACTTGTCGTCTACACGATGCGGGCCGATGCAGTGCGGCTGATATCGGCCCGAGGAGCGGATAAAGATGAAAGAGAAGAGTACTGGGACAGTTCGGTATAGCGTCGATCCGGCCAATCCACCGAAGCTCACTGCTGCGCAGATGAAGCAGCTGCGTGCGTTGAAGGACCGTGATATTGACTACAGTGACATTCCTGCTTCACCACGGGATGCGGTCTGGACGCGACCGGGCGCGTTGATTCCATCGGGAAACAAGCAACAGATCACTGTGCGGCTGGATTCCGACGTCCTGGAGTTTTTCAAGAAGACCGGGACTCGGTACCAGAGCCGGATTAATGCGGCGCTTCGGGAGTATATGAAACAGCATGAGAAGGCTTCGTAGGTTGCTGTTTGGCTATTGATCTACCTTTGTGCGGACCTGAGGTTGAGCTTCGGGACCGAAGAAGTGGGCGATCTGTTGGGCGAGGCTCTGGAGGGCGGGGCGGCTGTTGGCTGCAGCTTCGTCGTCGTGGGAGAAGCTGTTGCGCCACACCTGTTCGAGGATGGGCTGGAGGGTGGCGGCGGTGATCTCGCTGATCTTGAGGTGGGCGATGGCGGCGAAGATCGCTTCTTCTTCGGGTTCGTATTCATCGGCAGGCGAGCCTTCGGCGATGTGGCCTTCGGGGTCGGCGCTGCGGACTAGTTCGCGGATGGATTCTAGGTCGGGGGGTGGTGGCCAGATGCTCATAGGGACTGTTTCAGAGTATGCGGTGAGGGGATTTCAGTCTATGTCGGCATTACTTGATTTGGGGTATAAAAGGGACATGTCTCCTGCGGCCACAAAAGTTCGGTTGACTGTCACAGTATCCAAGACCACGGATAGGGATGTTCGTGCGCTTCTGGGTGCGCGGCAGATGCGACGCGGGGAGCTGTCGCGGTTTGTTGAGCAGGCGATGCAGGTGCAGCTGTTTCGATTAATGGTGGATGGCATCAAGGAACACAATGCGAAGCTCGATCCGAACAAGTTGCAATCGGATGTCGATCAAGCTCTTGCAGAGGTAAGAGCCGAAGGTCGATCTGTATCGCAACGCAAAAAGACTGGTGCTACAAGAGCTTCTGCCGTGGCCTAGATGAGAGTGATTCTGGATACGAATGTGCTCGTTTCAGCGATTCTCTCTCCTAGTGGAAATGCCGACTTCCTGTTGCGGCGATGGCTGGACGGAGGATACGTCCTGCTGACTGCAAAGAAACAGATGGTTGAGTTGAAGAGTACCTTGCGAAAGCCTTATATCGCTGCGCATTGCAGGCCTCACGATGCGGGCCGATTGATTAATGTATTGCGCAAACTCACTCTGAATATTGAAGACCTTCCTGTGGTTCACCGCTCTACTGACCCTGATGACGATTTTCTGCTGGCTCTGGCGCAAGCCGGAAAAGCTGATTACTTAGTGACAGGTGACAAAGCAGGCTTGCTCGCGCTCAAGCGACATATGGGCACTCGTATTGTTTCTGTCACGCAATTTTCAAAGCTATTACGATAGCGTCGCTTAGGCGGGTTCCTGCTGGGTCATGCAGTGAAGGGTGCCGAGGCCCCAGACGAGATCTACGGCGTGGATGCCGATGACTTCGCGGGTGGGGAAGCAGTTGGCGATGATGTTGAGGGCGTGGCGGTCGTGGGGGTCGTTGAAGGTGGGGACGAGGACGAGGTCGTTGGCGATGTAGAAGTTGGCGTAGCTGGCGGGGAGGCGCTGGCCCTCGAAGACGACCGGGTTGGGCATGGGCAGCTCGATGATTTTGAAGGGCTGGCCGGCGTTGGGGCCGTGCTGGATGCGGGCGGAGCGGAGGCGGTCGAGGTTTTCGGCGAGGGGGAGATGGTTCTCATCGCGGGTGTTCTTTTCGACGGCGGTGAGGATGGTGCTCGCGGCTACGAAGCGGGTGATGTCGTCGACGTGGCCGTGGGTGTCGTCGCCGGCGCAGCCGCGATGCAGCCAGATGGTCTGGTCGATGCCGAGGTATTCCTTAAAGGCGGCTTCGAGGTGGTGACGGGTCTTTTCGACGGAGCCGAGGCCGGGGTTGCGCTCCTGGACTTCGGAGAGGAGGCACTCTTCGGTGGTGAGTAGGATGCCGGCGCCGTTGGTGTCGATGGAGCCGCCTTCGAGGACGAGGCGGTGGGGTTCGCGGTGCGGGAAGGCGATCTGGGTACAGAGCTCGGTCATGCCGTAGTGCTGGGCGACATGGTGGGGGACGAGGTTGTCGCGGCGCCAGTTGTCGTACTTGGCCCAGGCGTTGAACTTCCAGTTGGTGATGGCGAGGTCGCCGGTGGGGTTTCCTACTTCGTCCTGCTGCTTGACGAAGATGGGGCCGGAGTCGCGGAGCCAGACGCGGTCGGTGGGCCAGGTGTGGAAGTGGAGGCGGGCACGGTTGGCCCCGCACCGTCTTAGGAGGGAGTCGGCGCGGCGCTCGGCGGTGACGTCGTTGACGAGGAT
>JANYER010000314.1 GCA_025359825.1 Granulicella sp. | reverse complement strand
GGTGAAGATCAAAGGAACCGCATTTGGAGTGTAACTGGGACTGTAAAGTTTGGCACTATCGCTGCAAAGGTTGACACTTGGACCGATACGGAAATCGATGTCACTGTGCCTGACGAAGCCAAGACAGCTAATGTTATCGTCTCTGTCGGAGGAGTAGATCGGACAGGGGTAGCTTTTACTGTCGATCCGCCAGTTGTGGCACCCACCCTGTCCCCCACTCACGGTTCGGTAAAAACGCCGGTGAAGATCAAGGGAACCGCCTTTGGTAGCGTAACTGGGACTGTAAAGTTTGGTGCTATCGCTGCGAAGGTTGACGCTTGGACCGATACGGAAATCGACGTTACTGTGCCTGACAAAGCCAAGACAGCTAATGTTATCGTCTCTGTCGGAGGAGTAGATAGGACAGGGGTAGCTTTTACTGTCGATCCGCCAGTTATCTAATTATGACCTTTGGGCGGACGGATGTTGCCTGTTTAAGCATCCATAGTCCATGTGTGTAGCTGCTGGAGCGACGACCGCGACGGTCAGTTACGAGACGGCCTGCCAAAACCACTTCGGACAAGTCTCCATGAGAGAACAGTCACTTAGTGATATCAGGCCAATGCACTCATTGAGCTCTAAGTGGTAAAACATGGGGTGTTATGACGGATTGGTCGGCGAATCGGATGTGACGTTCTAGCCACAGGGTTGGAGAGCACGGTCGTGCTTCGCGTGATGCCCACTCATCAGAATAGACGAATGGGGCACCCAGATCCATTCCCAGTGTTTTACTCTCCCACCCATCGTGCGGTCGGCGCGCTCAGGATGGGGCACCCGGAGTTTGTGCTGACGGGTAGTAGTGTTACGGGGCGGTGATGACTTCGCGGATTAGGGGTTGGATGGTGGGTGGGGTGGGGGTGAAGTGGAGGGTGGCGCGGAGCATCTCGTAGGGCTCGGCTAGGAGCGATTCGTCTTCGGTGAAGAAGGTGACGAGGGGTTGGTTGGGTTCTACTTTTTCGCCTAACTTGATGTGCATTTCAAGGCCGGCGTGGGCGCTGACTGGGGCTCCGGGTTTGAGGCGGCCTGCGCCAAGGCGTTGGACGGCCCAGCCTACTTCGGTGCAATCCATGGAGGCGAGGTAGCCGGAGGTTTCGGCTTTGAGGGTGCGGGTTGCGGTGGGTTTGTGGAAGGCTGCGGGGTCGTGAAAGATGCTGGTGTCGCCACCGTGGGCTGCAACGATCTTGAGCCATGCCTGGTAGGCTGCGCCGGACTCTCGGAGCTGCATGGAGAGACGTGCGCCGGCTTGCGGATCGTCCGCTTTGCCGGCGAGGTGGAGCATCCAGCCGGAGAGTACGTCAGTGAGGACGACGAGGTCTTCAGACATGTCGTGGACGCGGCCCTGCATGATGTCGATGCACTCCCAAACTTCGATCCAGTTGCCGGAGAAGCGGCCGAGGGGCTCTTCCATAGCAGTGAGGAGAGCGACAGTGCGGGTGCCCGCGAGGGTGCCGGTCTGGACCATGAGGTTGGCGAGGTGCTTGGAGTCGGCGTAGTCGCGCATGAAGGCACCGGAGCCGGTCTTGACGTCGAGGACGAGGGCGTTGAGGTCTTCGGCGAGCTTCTTGCTCATGATGCTGGCGGTGATGAGGTTGGGCGACTCTACGGTGGAGGTGTGGTCGCGGAGGCCGTAGAGGATGCGGTCGGCGGGGACGAGGGTGGGGGTCTGGCCGATGAGGGATGCGCCGCAGGTCTTGAGGGTGTCGAAGAACTGCTGGAGGTTGAACTGGGTGTTGAAGCCAGGGATGGTTTCGAGCTTGTCGAGTGTTCCACCGGTGTGACCGAGCGAACGGCCACTGATCATGGGGACGCAGATGCCGGGAACGCCAGCGGGGGTGGGGGAGGCGAGGCCGGCGGCGGCGAGGGTGGGTGCTATGAGGAGGGAGGTCTTGTCGCCGACTCCGCCGGTGGAGTGCTTGTCTATCGTAAAAGTGCCAAGCGGACCTGCGTCGAAGACTTCGCCGGAGAGACGCATAGCGGTGGTGAGGTCGGTGAGCTCCTGCGGGTTGAGACCGTTGAGGAAGATGGCCATGAGGAGCGCGGAGGCTTGGGCATCGGTGATGGTGCGGTCGGTGACGCCGCGGACGAAGTGCTGGATCTCTGCGGTGGTGAGGGGTAGGCCGTCGCGTTTGTGGCGGAGGATGTCGGTGATGTGGAGGTTCATGGTCTTGAGTTACTCGGTACTCGGTGTTAGTGCGTCGGCTGCGAAGGCGTGGGGGAGGAGTTCGGTGATGGTGGCTTGGGTGACGGAGTTGTTGGGGCCGGGGAAGAAGATCTGGGTGTTGGGAGTGCTGAACTCGAGGATGGTCTGGCGGCAGGCTCCGCAGGGGGCGCAGACGGCGTTATTGAGCGTGATGACGACGACGGCGCGGATGCGGATGCTGGGGCCGTAGAGTGCGACGGCGGAGGTGATGGCGGTCTGCTCGGCGCAGGTGGTGAGACGGAAGGAGGCGTTCTCCACGTTGCAGCCGGTGAGGATGGTGTTGGGGAGGACGGTGGCGCTCTCTTCGAGCAGGATGGCTGCGCCGACACGGAAGTTGCTGTAGGGGGCATGGGCGTTCTGCGCGACGGCCTGGGCGCGGTGATGGAGATCCGCGATCTGGAGGGGCGTGAGTGGCGTTGGTGCAGCCGGAAGCGTTGGAGTTGCCATGATGTGTGAGGGTATCGGGTGGGGAAGGGGAAGGCAAGTGGGGGTGGAGCTAATGATAGGACGGTTGCGCCCT
>JANYER010000320.1 GCA_025359825.1 Granulicella sp. | reverse complement strand
GATGGCGGCTGCTTCGCACATGTAATCGTTCATGAGGCGGCGACCGAAGCCACCACCAGCGCGGGTCTGGTGGACCACTACTTTATCTTCGGGGAGCTTCAACATGGCGATGACCATGGCCAGGCCGCGATCGGCCTGCTGGCTGGGTGTCCACATTTCCATGATGCCATCGTGCCACCAGGCGGTGCTGTTCTGCGGCTCCAACTGTTGATGCGAGACCATGGCGTAGTCGTAGGAGGCTTCGACGACCTTGGCGGCGGAGTTGAAGGCGGCATCGACGTCGCCGACGTTGGTGGCAGGCGCAGGCATGGTGGCGCAGAGTTCTTTTGCCTTGGCCGCAGCCTGGGTGAGGGAGTCCTTGGAGGCGGAGGTTTCATCCCACTCGACCTTAAGGGCGGCCTTGGCTTTAAAGGCTTCCCAGGTGGACTTGGCGATGATTGCTACGCCGGGCATGACTTCGAGGGGGTTGCCGGTGCCTTCGAGGACGAAGGCGTCGACGATGCCGGGCATCTTCTTGATCTCGTCGAGGTTGGCGGACTTGACCTTGCCGCCGACTGCGGGGCATTGGACGTAGTTGGCGTAGAGCATGCCGGGCATCTGAACGTCGATGCCGAAGATGGGCTTGCCGGTGACGACCTTGAGGTTGTCGACGCCGGTGTAGCGCTTGCCGAGGAGCTTATAGTCGGCGCGGGTCTTGAGCGGGACTTTGGCGATCTCGGGTACGGGCTGGAGTGCGGCGGCCTTTGCGAGGGCTCCGTAGGTGAGCTTGCGGCCGGAGGGGGTGTGGGTGACGACGCTGGCGGCGGTGGTGCACTCGGAGGCTGGCACCTTCCACTGGGCTGCGGCAGTGGCTACGAGCATGGCGCGGGCGGTGGCTCCGGCCTGGCGGAGCTGGTCCCAGCCGCGGGGGATGGAGGTGGAGCCGCCTGCTCCCTGATAGCCGTAGACCTTGGGGTTGATGGGAGCCTGGTCGACCTTGACGGTCGTCCAGTCTGCGTCGAGTTCTTCGGCGATGATGAGGCCGAAGGCGGTCTTGATGCCCTGGCCGATCTCCGGACCCTTGGAGTAGACGGTGACGGTATTGTTTGGGGCGATGCGGACGAAGGAGTTGAGAGTAGCGGTCTCGGACGGGAGATGCGCGTCGTCAGAATCGGCACGGGCGGCGCGGATATCGAGATTGAAGGCGAGGACGAGACCGCCGCCGGCGTATCCGGCGAGCTTAAGGAAGGAGCGGCGACCCATGCTGGCGACGGGTGGGAGGATGGTCTCGATCTCGGCGATCATGGCCTGGATGTCGGCGTCGTAGTGGGCGAAGGGGCTGGGGGTTGGGTTAGCTGCGGACATTGGCGTCTCCCTTCGTTTCGGTGTGCGTGCCGGCGGCTTGATGGATGGCGGCCTTGATGCGGTTGTAGGTGGCGCAGCGGCAAATGTTGCCGGTCATGGCGGAGAGGATGTCGGCGTCGGTGGGTTTGGGTTTCTCAGCGAGCAGGGCGGAGGCGGCGAGGATCTGGCCAGCCTGGCAGTAGCCACACTGGGCGACGTCAAGGTCGATCCAGGTCTGCTGGAGGACATGGAGCTTGCCGTTGTCGGCGAGGCCTTCGATGGTGGTGATCTTGCCGGTGACCTGCGAGATGGGTGTCTGGCAGGAGCGGATGGGCTTGCCGTCCATGAGGACGGTGCACGCACCGCAGGCTCCGATGCCGCAGCCGTACTTGGTGCCCTTCATGTCGAGGGTGTCGCGGAGCACCCAGAGGAGAGGCGTGTCCTCGGCGGCGTCGACTGTTTGAGGTTTGCGATTGATGTTGAGCTGGGTTGACATTCGTACACCTCAGAAAATGGACAGAGAATTGGGACGATTCACTTTGAGTTTAGCCTGCGCGAAATTGTTCGGCGGGGGCTTAGAACTTTAAACTGGGACTAGGACATTCTGGGTCAAATTGCTGCGGATGTATATGGGATTTTTCCGCACACCTGGGACGAGTGTGGTGGGATCAAAAGAGCTAGAGCAGCGGGGCGTTGAGGAAGGTGAGGAGGGCGGCGAGGCGGGGTGTGGTGTGCGGGCTGGGGTTCGGCTGAGCGGTGGTGTTGTCAGGCCTGGCTGCGGTCTGGAGATGGAGGTGGGCCAGCAGGGCAGGGGCTGCGTCATTATCGTTTTTGGACATGGCGGCGTGGCAGGTGTCACAGCCTACGGGTGCGGCTTTGGCTTGATGGCAGGCGATGCAGCCGCCCATGCTGATGTTTTTCTCGAGGGCGATGGCGGTGCGCTCAGCGACGGGACCATGGCATTCTTCGCAGGTGTTGCCGGCGGAGGTGTGGGTCTTATGGCTGAAGGTGACGAAGGAGGGGACGCGATAGACGCGAACCCAAGCGATGGGCTCTTCATTCTTGGCGGCTTCGGCGAGGCGCTTGATGTCCGGCTTATCGGTGGCGATGGCAGCGTGGCAGAGCATGCATTTGGCCGGTTGAGGCATGGCCACGGCTGAGCCATTGCCGCGAGGCTCGTGGCAGTCGTTGCAGGCGAGCTTGGCGGTCTGGATGTGCAGCTTGTGGTTGAAGGCGATGGGCTGGGCGGGGGCTGCGGCGATTGCAGCGGGCGGAGCTGGTGCTGCTGGGGGAGTAGCAGTGTCCTGCGCATGAATGGCGGCGGTAGTGCCCCACAACATCAAGACCATCAACAGCAGTTTCTGCACGCGAATATCTCCCTGAAACGACGTCGCCTAAAACGACACGGCGTTTGGCCTGGTATTTCTCCTTGCCAAACGACGCGTGGTTTTAGTTTAGACGATGCTGGGAACGCCAGTGTTGTCCTGTGAAAAGACTAGATGTTGCCCTTGCGCATCTCCTCAGCGAGATACTCCGAGGCGCGCAGGGCTAGGGTGCACATGGTGATGGTTGGGTTCTGCCAACCGGCGCTGACGAAGACGCTGGCGTCGGTGATGAACAGGTTCTTCAAGTCGTGGCTTTGGTTCCACTTGTTGACGACACCCTTCTTTGGGTCGTCGCTCATGCGGGCGGTCCCTTGCTCATGGATGGAGAACCCCGGTGGGTTGAACTCGTAGTTCTTGACCAGGATTTCGAAGCCGGCGGCCTCAGCCATCGATGCCATGGTATCGATATAATCCTTGGTCATGTTGGTTTCGTTGCTGGTGTATTTCGTATAGATGTTGAGGGTTGGCATGCCCCAGGCGTCCACGACCTGCTTATTGAGGGTAACGTGGTTGTCGTAGTGACCGAGGGTCTCGCCCATGATGTTGGTAGAGAAGCTGCTGCCGTTGTAGCTGGCCAGCTTTTTATCGAGCTCTGCGCCGTAGTAGGGCAGGGTGCGGGAGTCGAAGGGGCCGTTGCTGCAGGAGACGTTGACGGCATAGCCGCGCAGGAAGCCGTTGCTCTTGGTCTCGAGATTGCGGAAACGGGGGATCAACGCGCCGCCACCGGTGATGCCGCGTGACTTGCCGTCGCGAGCTTCCGGTACGGAGCAGAGGATGCCTGCGCCGTAGATCTGGTCGGTGAGGTAGTGACCGAGAGCGCCGCTGGAGTTGCAGATCTCGGAGGCCATGAGTAGACGGGTGGTTTCGAGCGTTCCGGCAGCGAC
>JANYER010000256.1 GCA_025359825.1 Granulicella sp. | reverse complement strand
GGTGAAGGCCACGGCGGCGCTGGCGGATGAGCTGGTGCAGCCGATTCCGAAGTTGCGAGCACTGGTGGTGCAGGAGGCCGCGAAGGTGAAGGAGAAGGCGGACGCACAGGAGGCTGCGGTGTTTCTGCTGGAGGGTGGGTGCCTGGTAGGGCCGGAGCGACTTTCGACGCTGGGTGTGCGAGCAGTGAAGGAGCAGACGAGCGTGGGGAGCAGCTTGTTTGCGCAGCCGCTGATGTTGCAGGCGGTTCCGCTGGAGGGTGAGGGGGTGAGTGAGGGCCCGGAGGGGGTTGCTGCTGTCCAATCTCCTGAGGAACGGGCGAAGGGCGTGCTGGTGCGGCTTGAAGAGAAGGCCGGAAGTACGAGCGATGTGGCGATGTTGAGTGACCATCTTTCGCTGTTGCGGCGGTGGTACTACAGGCCGGAGAAGCAGCGGAAGGGTGAGGTGTTCTTCCAGAATGTGAACCATGAGTGGCCGGTGCGGCGAATTTTACGGGGCGCGGCGCGGATGGTAATGGGGGAGCCGACGGTGATGGCGGAGACGAATCGTGACGGGGTGGCGGAGGCAGAGGTGCGGATTCTGCATGAAGGGCGGGAGGGCGTGGAGCGGGTGGTGCCGGTGATTCCCGGAGCGAAGCGAGGCCGGACCAGGGCTGCAAAGAGTGTGGTGCCATTGATTCCACCGGACCCGTCCAGCACCTAGATGCTTGCGCGGTGAGCTATAGCCTGTGAGCATCAGGAATGGCCAAGGCTCGTGGTTATCCGGATCAAAGAGGAATGGGCGCGCAGAGCGACTTCATCTCAGAGACGTTTGTGTCGGGCGATCCGTTTAGAAAAGACCGCGTTTTGCGGACCAAGGTTTTGATTGCGAGCGGCATGCCTCCTGAGGAGACGGCAACGATGCTGTCTATGCCTCTGGATCAGTTGATGCGTGAGATTTCAGACTGACCGACGATTGCTTCGCGCTGGTAGACTTTCACTATGGTTGAACTGGCGTTTTCGATATTGGCTTCGGACTTTGCGCATCTGGCGGATGAGGTGGCTACGGCGGAGCGTGGTGGTGGGACGATCGTGCATGTGGACGTGATGGATGGGCATTTTGTGCCGAATATTACGTTTGGGCCGCCGATGGTGAAGGCGCTGCGGCCGGTGACGAATCTGCCGCTGGACTGCCACCTGATGATTGAGAATCCCGACACGTTTATTCCGGCGTTTGCGGAGGCGGGCGCGGACATGATCAGCGTGCAGCAGGAGGCTTGCCGGCATCTGCACCGGACGCTGCAACTGATTGAGCAGCATGGGGTATTGCCGGGGGTGGTGATCAATCCTGGGACACCGGTGGATACGCTGATCGAAGTGCTGCCGATGGTGCATTATGTGCTTGTGATGAGCGTGAATCCCGGGTTTGGGGGGCAGCAGTTTTTGCCGTTGGCGCTGGAGAAGATTGCTTATCTGGCCGAACTGCGGCACGAGATGGGGCTGAACTTTCGTATCGAAGTGGATGGTGGGGTTGCTCACGATACGGTGGGTTTGGTGGTCGAAGCAGGAGCGGACATGCTGGTGGCCGGGTCGGCGATCTTCAGCCCGGGCAACACGGAGCAGAACGCGATTGAGTTTTTGAAGCTGGCACGAGCAGCTGAGGCCTCGCGAGAGAGCCATTCGCACGATCATTCGGGCCATTCGCATGGCGAGTAAGTGATTTTGAGAGCGGTTTGGACGCTTCAGATATAGCTGGGCCGGACGGGTAATTTGTGCCGGGGAAGTTTAGAATAAGGGATACGTTCCGGCGGCTGGTTCCGGCGGGCGAGATGGGGTTGATATCGCAATGAATAGCTTTTTCCCGAATGTGAAGGCTGGCCGCGTGGCCGGATTGGCCGTGGCGGCCGTGTTGATGGCAATGATGATGTCTGCTGGTGCAGGGGCGCAGGTGACGGGGTCTTCGCAGACCACCACCGATGCGAACGGCCAGAAGCAGGAGACGGTGACCATGTCCGCCTCGCCGGGTAAGAAAAAGGCGAAGGAAGAGAAGGTCGTCCAGACCAAGGCGACGAAACGAGAGATCAAGAAGGTCAAGAAGGCAGAGCCGCTGATTGGCGTGGACTCCAAACTGCCGGATAAGCAGCTGTACGACAAGGCGATTGAGCAGGTGAAGAAGGGCCACTATGATGTGGCTCGCCTGGACCTGCAGACGATGTTGAATACGTATCCCGACTCGCAGTACCAGATGCGCGCCAAGCTGGCGATTGCGGATAGCTGGTACAAAGAGGGCGGCACGGCAGCGTTGACGCAGGCCGAGGCAGAGTACACGGACTTCCGCATCTTCTTCCCGAACACTCCGGAGGCGGCTGAGGCGCAGATGCGTATCGGCGACATTTACTTCCGCCAGATGGATAAGCCGGACCGCGACTACGCGAAGGCTGTCCATGCGCAGGAAGAGTATCGCCGGATGCTGACGGACTATCCTGAATCGAGCCTGGTGCCTGAGGCCCGGCAGCGGCTGCGCGATGTGCAGGAAGCACTGGCGACTCGTGAGAGCGAGATTGGTGCGTTCTACTCCACCCATGCGAACTGGCCGGCGACGATTGCACGCTACCAGACGGTAGTGGATAGCTATCCGCAGTACAGCCATATGGACGACGTGCTGGTTGGACTGGGCGATGCGTATGAGGCTGAGGCTCGGTATGTCCGCAGCCTGAAGCTGCCGGAGGCTGGCAAGGTGACGCTGGAGAAGACCTACGATGATCTGGCAGCGAATGCCTATCGCAGGGTAGTAACGGAGCATGCAGCTTCAGCCCACGTGGAGGATGCGCGTGACCGGCTGGCGGCGATGAATGTGCCAATTCCAGCTCCGACGGCCGACCAGATGGCGGCCAGTGCTGCGCTGGAGAACAGCCGCCGGCAGTATCGTCTGCAGGACCGTTTGAGCTTGCTGATTTTACATAAACCAGATACGGTCCAGGCGGCGACGTTAGGTGAGCCGACGCTCGTGGATCCGAAGCCTACTCTGGCTCCGACGGTTTTGCACCAGGTGGAGAATGACTTCCGTGCGGCGCTGAATCCGAACGCTGCGGCTCCTAAGGCGATTGCTGCGGCGGCTGCGACGGATGCGGCACCTGCGGCTGCAGCACCTGCGGCTGGGGCTCCGATTGCGGCGGCTCCGTTGCAGTTGCAGGATGTGCCTGCGGCGGATGGTAGCGCACCTTCTAGTGCTGTGATGACTGCAGCTCCGGCTGCTACGAGTGGTGGTGGCACTACAAATTCGATTGGCGTGGAGATCGTGAGCCCCCGCGCCGGTGGACCGGCTCCGAGCGGTGTTCCGGATAACGGTGGACTGAAGGCGGTTGGGCCGGAGAACTCTGCACCGCTGCCGGCTGCTGAGAAGGCCGCAGCGGCTCCTGATGCGGTGAACGATATTCCAGCGGGTGCTGCACCAGCTGCGCAGAAGCCTACCGCGAATGGCAAGAAGCCTGCTAAGCCGGAGTTCGATAAGGGCGATGAGTCATCAAGCAAGCACAAGAAGAAGAAGGGTCTGGCTAAGATCAACCCCTTCTAGATTGCGTCTTGGTTTCAACGGAAAGGGTGCAGCCATTGGCTGCACCCTTTTTCGCATTTGGGGATGGGACCAGTCTAGGCGCGGCGACCGTTAGGGTAGACGGGAAACTGGTAACGGTTGCGGCGGACCAGGTAGACGATAAGCCAGATGATGCCGGCGAGGATGAGCAGGGGTGCGAAGGGGATGAGCAGCCAGAAGCGTCCGGGGAAGACGACTCGGTCGCCGTGGACGGAGGCGGTGGGGGCGAGGTTGAGGTCGCCGGCCATGATGGCTACGTCGCCGCCGATGTGTGCGTCTTCGGCGAGGGTGGCGTCGCCGCCGAACATGGCGACGTCACCGGAGATGGTGTGGCCGGAGTCCAGCGTGACGCTGCCGAAGAGGACTGCTATGTCGCCCTTGACGTCTCCGTGGATGGTGACGGTGCAGAAGACGCAGGCTATGTCGGCGGCGGTTTCGCTCTCGGAGATGGTGATGTTGTTGCCGACGCTGACGTGGTCGTTGGAGGAGCGGGCGAAGGCCTGGGAGGTGGGGAGGAGCAGCAGGGCGGCGGCGAGCAGGAGTTTGGGCATCCGGTGCTGGCTTGAGCGGGGTTTGAGGCTTTGATTCAGGATTCGCATAAGGTCCTCGTTCAGGGCTGGGTATGGATCAGGGCTGGCTCACGGATGTGGGTGACGCTGCGTCGGGGTACGGTTCAAGCTGGAGCGGGGCCTAAGATTGCGATAACTATACATTTGCTGCTGCTTCAAATGCGCGTTGCGGGGAGTGCAGAAAAGGATGCGGCTGGGGTGCTGCGCTGCTGGGGTGCTACGCTTAAGGTACTGATGAGCTACGAACTTTCCAAAGCATACGATCCTTCCGTAATCGAAGAACGCTGGGCCGAGTACTGGGTCCGGGAACGACTTTTTGACGTAGCTTCACCCTCTGCTGACACGGAAGGTACGCAGGGTGCTGCGAAAAAGTTCACCCAACTGCTGCCACCGCCGAACGTTACGGGCCGCCTGCACATGGGGCACATGCTGAACCAGACGGAGATGGATATTCTTACCCGCTGGCACAGGATGCTGGGTCACGGATGTGGGTGACGCTGCGTCGGGGTACGGTTCAAGCTGGAGCGGGGC
>JANYER010000241.1 GCA_025359825.1 Granulicella sp. | reverse complement strand
GCGACCAGGCCGAACTTGGTGCCATTGCCCTCAGGGTCGATGGCGACGATGTGTTGGTGGACTTTGGAGCCGGCCTTCAGCTCCATCTTGCCGGAGACGTCGTCGTTGACGTTGAGGTGGTTCTCCTTATCGTTGTCGCAGCCCAGGCCTTCTGCGGTACGGGTGGGGGTGCCGACGGGCTTGTTGTTGGCGCACTGGATGACGTCTCCGTAGCGGCCAAGAGCTTTGCGATAGAAGGTGGCGACCTGGGTGGGGGCGTCGGGGGTACGGTAGCTGGCGGCTTTGACGCGAAGCTGAAAGGCGCCGAAGGAGAGGTTCACGTCGGCAGAGCCGTTATTTTTGTCTTTCTTGACCAGCTCGGCACCGGGGTAAGGGGGTAAGCCCATTCCGTCCACGGCGGCTTGGTTGGTTTTTACGGACATGCCTCCGAAGGGGGTGGCGATCTTCACGTTGTCCCCTTCGCCCTGCTTGTTGGACTCGATCCGGCAGCCGATGGCGGAGATGAGGCTGAGGCTGAAAAGGGTAGCGGTAGCCAGGGTCTGTGATTTGTTCATGCGGTGACTTTCTCCTGGGCGATTATGCGCCTGCTGTGATTAACGATACGCCGATTCGAGGCCAGAAGTTCCTTGCAAACTGCTGAGGAATGGATTGGGAGGGGTCGAATTGGGTACTGATTGTGAGCGACAGGTGGCCTATACTTGAGCGCGTAGGAGTGTTTCCGTATGGCCCAGCATGTGCCAATTCGTAAGCGAACTCCGGCGAAGACCGCGGAGATTCCGGATAAGCTGTACTTCCGGATCGGCGAGGTAGCGCGGCTGTGTGATGTTCCAGCGTATGTGCTTCGCTTCTGGGAGAGCGAGTTTCCGCAGCTCCGGCCGAACAAGGGTGGCACCGGGCAACGCCTGTATCGACGCCGAGACGTGGAGACTGCGCTGCGGGTGAAGACGCTGCTGTACGACGAGGGATATACGATTCCCGGGGCGCGGCAGGCGATCAAGACAGAGATGAAGCAGGGAGCTCCGCTGCTGGCGCTGGGGTTGCCCGAAGGTGGAGGCGCGGATACAGCGCAACTGCGTAAGCTGCAGAAAGAGATGCGGGAGCTACTAGCGATGCTGAGCAAACCGGTAGCAGCACGTGGGGCGGTCCATGCGTTTCGACAGCCAAAGCCGAGGCCCGCAGGGCGGATGAATCTGGAAAAGGCCCCGGAGCCTGCGAGAAGCTCCCGGCCGGGCAGGGACTTATTTACACTGGGTTCCAATGGCACACCGCGGGAAGATTAGCTGCGAGACGCATGAAGCACGAATCATCACACGAACGATTCTGGCAGAGTATCTGAGCGCGCACGATTCAAGCGCACGGATCCATAATTGGATTGGGGACGATGGCCGACGGAAAGAGTAAGAACAATCTGCAGCAACGAAGCTCGATGCGTCCGCACTCTTCGTACGACGACGCCCTGTATGCGGCTAGCCATGTTGGGAGCGGGGTCTCGATCCAGTGCCAGTACTGTCCGGGACAGTCGTTTCGGCGCAGCCGGTTGCGGGCGCAGGACCTGAAGCACCTGTTTTTCATGCGCTATCCGGTGCGGTGTCTGCGCTGCGGGCAGCGGCAGACGGTGAGCTTTACGGTAGCTGGAATCTCCGTACCGTCGCATGTAAAGCAGCGGCGGGCGCGGCATACGCTGGGCGAGCATAAGCATTGGGTCGAGCCGGTGAAGGCTTCGTTGAAGCCCAGAAGTATCCATGAAACGCAGAACGATGCGGATGCGAACGAGGCCGAGCAGGGTTAGGCTGCGGCAAGTCTGAAGCGTACTCCCAACTCTCCGAAAGCCAACATCCCTAGAGAGCGATCCAGCCTGTATGGATGGCCCACAGGGAGAAACTGGCTACGACGATCCAGAGCGTGATGCCTTGGACGAGCGGGCGAAGGCCGACCTGCTTCAGGGTTTGGCGGGTGATACCGGTGCCGATTAGAAAGAGCACTACCGTAAGGGCGGAGTGACCCAGATGGTTGAGCGCGTTGAACAGTCCAATGGACTGTGGAACGTAATGCGGCGCGTAGCTGGCGAGCACTGCCGCAGCGCAGAAATAGAGAATGAACCAGGGCCATTGGATACGTTGCTTGCTCTTCCTCAGCATTGCGGTAGCGATGGAGAGCAACACAATCCAGAGGGCGCGGGCGAGCTTGACGGTGGTGCCAACGGCAAGGGCGGTGGCACCAAATCTGGCACCCGCGCCAACTACGGAGCTGGTGTCGTGGATGGCGAGTGCTGCCCAGAGACCGAACTGTGTCTGGGAGAGGTGCATGCGCCAGCCGATCAGAGGAAAAATCAGCAGTGCGACCGAGTTGAGCACAAAGACGGTGCCCATGGAGACGGCCATCTCCTGCTCATCGGCCTGCAGGATGGGACCCATAGCGGCGATGGCGCTACCTCCGCAGATGGCAGTGCCGAAGCTGATGAGCAGCGACTGCGTCTTCTGCACTTGCAAGAGCTTGCCCAGCAGGATGCCGAGGCCTAGCGCAAACGAGATGCTGATAGCCGTATAGACGAAGCCGGAGCGGCCGGCATGAACGACCTCGCGAAGATTCATACCGAAGCCAAGACAGACAACTGCGGCCTGGAGTAAAAAGTGCGAGAGGTTGCGATTCTCTGCATGGAAGTCGTGGATGGTGGTGAGCCCAAAGACCAGGCCCAGCGTAAGGGCGAGGGGTGGCCCGATGAGCCCGGTGGCGGAGAGAATAAGGCCGACGTAAAGTAGATTTCGTATCATTTCGACTTCCAGCATGGGCGCAGTGAAAGGCGAAGTCGAGACGTAGTTTTGGATGAGTGATAATTTTTTCTTATCGGCCCGAAAACCTACAGCGTGGGCGTGGTGACAGCCGTCCGTGCGAATGACTGAAAGGCGACCGCGAGTGCGGAGCGCTCTGAACCGGAGAGATAAAGGAAGCTGAAGTCGCGCAAGACCTTCAATCCCAGTACCGGGACGATCCGGACGGTGCCGAGGCGAAGTACCTTGCCAACGGCCGAACGGGAGACGAAGCCCACGCCGAGACCTGCCTCTACGCCAGAGATGATGGCCTCGGTAGAGTCCAGCTCCATGATGACCTGGAGCGAACGGAGAGGCAGGCCAGCGGCTTTGAGGGAGCGCTCTACAACGCGGCGGGAACCGGAGCCTCGTTCTCGCAGTATGAGAGGAACAGCCAGGAGATCGGCGGGCGTGACGTCTTTGTTTTTGGGGGTGTGCCAGGAATGTTGCGGGCCGGTGATCAGAACGATCTCATCGGCGACCAGGCGCTCCGTACGCAGGCCGCGGCGCATGGCAGGACCTTCGATGATGCCGAGGTCGACGCGCTGTTCAGCGACGGCCTCCGCGATGGACTCGGTATTGCCGCTGATAAGGGAAAGCCGAACGTGCGGGTATTGCCGAAGGAAAGCCCCAAGGATGCGCGGCAGGACATACTGGGCGACGGTGGTGGACACACCCAACTTCAGCTCGCCGGTGACCGACTGTTCGAGCGCGGCGAGAGCGCGGGCAGCCTGCTCCAGCGTCTCGGCGGATTGATAGGCGTAGACCAGCAGGAGGCTTCCAGCCTGGGTAAGGGCGATCTGCGTGCCGTGCCCTTCTGCGCCAGCGCGGTCAAAGAGGCGTGTAGCAAGTTGCTGCTCCAGCGCACGAATCTGCTGACTGACGGCGGGCTGCGAGAGGTGCAGCACCTCAGCTGCCTTGCGAAAGCTCATCTGCTCAGCAACGGCTCTGAAGACGTGGAGGCGAAAGTTTTCGAGGGTGTCCACGTTGCTCCTTGCAGATTCGTTTCGAGATGTGCGGCTAACTGCAGCGGACGACGTGAACCTTTGTCGCCACCCGAATCAGGATACGGCAGGAGTGGAGTGTGGCCGCTAGAATTGCTTAGCGACTGTACTCTGCGTAGCGCGGGATTCGAACGACACTTTGACGACACCGGACAATTCGAATGAGACCGCTCAAGGTAGCCAAACGCCCAGACGGCAAGGCTGGCTGGGAGGGGCGCGGGAGCATACGGCCTTCTCGGCGACGCTGCTGATTATGGCGTCCACGTTGCTCTCTGGCGTGCTGGGGCTGGTGCGGCAGAAGTACATCAACAAGATCTTCGGCGCGGGGCCGGGGACAGACGCTTACAACGCAGCGTTTCAACTGCCGGACATGCTGGGGTATTTCCTGGTGGGCGGGGTGGCTTCGATCTCGCTGATTACGATCCTGAATCGCTACCGGGAGGCGGGCGACGAAGCAGGCGCTGACCGTGCCCTGTCCATCGTGTTGAACGCGATGATGGTGGTGCTGGCGACAGCGATTGTGCTGGCCGAGATCATCGCACCGTACTACACGCGGATTGCGTTCCCGAAGTTTACGCCGGAGAGTGCGTTGATCTGCACGAAGCTTACACGGATCATGCTGCCGCAGCCTCTCTTTCTGTTCATCGGCGGAGTGCTTGGTTCCCGGCTGTTAGTGCGGAAGATCTTTCTCTACCAGGCAGTGACGCCCCTGATCTACAACCTGGGCATTATCTTCGGTGCTGTGTTTCTCTCGGCACGATTCGGGATCTATGGGCTGGGCCTCGGCGTGATGCTGGGTGTGATCCTCGGGCCGGGACTTCTCACGGCGTACGGAGCGTTTCGAAGCGGACTCAAATATTCGCCAATTCTGAATGTGCGGCATCCGGCCTTTGTCCAGTGGCTGAAGCTATCGCTGCCGCTGATGGTTGGCGTCTCACTGACCTTTGCCGACAAGTGGATCCTGAGCTACTACGCCTCTGGGGTCGAAGGCGGAATCTCGCGGTTGAATATGGCGAAGAACCTGTTCAATCAGCCGATGGCGATCCTGGGGCAGGCGGCGGGCGCGGCTTCCCTGCCCTTCTTCTCTGCACTGTTTGCGCAGGGGCGAATGGCAGACTTTGCTGGCGCGGTGAACCGCTCGGTGTCGCGTGTGCTAGCAACGGCGCTGCTGGCAGGTGCGTGGATGGTGGGGCTCTCGTTCCCGATTATTGATCTCTTCCGTGGTGGCTCGTTTAAGCTGGAGGATGCCGTCGAGACGTCGCAGTACTTCACCATCTTTGCTGTCTCGATTGCGGCGTGGTCGGCGCAGGCCATCTACTCGCGGACGTTCTATGCGGCGGGCAATACGCTGACTCCAGCGATTGCTGGCTGGGGCGTTACATTGGTCTCGATTCCGGTGTACGCGGTGCTGTTCCACCAGATGGGCGTGGCGGGGCTGGCCTGGGCGTCGGACGTTGGGATGTTGCTGAGCGTGGTGACGCTTGCTGTTCTACTGCAGCGCTCTCGGCTGGTGAATCTATCAGGGCTGGAGTTCGCCGAGTTGGGACGAGCACTGCTGGCTGCTGCGATCAGCTTTGCCGGCACAGCATGGTGTGTGCGATGGATGCAGATGCAGTTAGGGCTTGCCCGCGGGCATCGCGCCGATGTGATTCTGATCGTCGCCGGGACCATCGTGTGGGCGGCTCTGAGTGCAGCAGTCCTGCTGGGGACAGGCTCAAAGCTGCCGCGACAACTGCTGCGTCGCAAGGCCTAGCGCTGGGCTTGGACGACCTGTCCCAGTCTGCTACTTTGCGTCTTCGTACTCTTCGTTCCACGCGGCCTGAATGGCTTCGAGGATGCTCTCGTTCGACTTGGCAGGGTCGCCAATGAAGCCGGGCAGCGCGGTGACGTACTGATGCAGGTCCGTAAAGCGGACGGTGTAGGGCTCAATCTCGGGGTACTTCTCCTGCAACTGGATACCGATCTCTTCAGTATCGGTCCATTCAATTTCACGGGGCATGGCTATTCCTTTGCTTGAGAGGGCTAGGCGCCCGGGCCGTGGGAGGGTTTGCCTTCCTGCACGTAGTTGCGATTCCACTTGGGAATTTCGACGACGTAGGTGCCGGGCTTCTCGATGACGGCCTGGCAGCCGAGGCGCGAGTTGAGCTCGATGCCGGCAGCGGTCTCCATACGATCCAGCTCCAGGTCTTCGGGCTCGCTCAATCCTTCTGCACCTTTACGGATGTGGATGTGGCAGGTGGTGCAGGCACAGACGCCGCCGCACGCGTGATCGAGAAAAATATTGTAGTTTTCAGCGACGTCGAGGAAGCTCATCGGAAGCCCGTGACCGTCATACGGCATCGCATCGAAGGCGAACTCCACGGTGCGACCTTCAGGCTGGAAGGTGACGCGAACCATACCTTCAGCTGCGGGTTGAGTGAGATCGACGGGTGGTTCTGTTTTGCTAATATCTGTCATTGGTCTACTTCGATTCTATCGTTGTTGCGTTGCGATTGAGAGGCCGCAGCCGGGATTACTTCTTATCCTTGGGAGTCTCAGTATCTTCATCCTCGGATGCCTTGGCGGGCGGTTCAGCCTCTGAACTGATATCCGCTTTAGCGAAAGGGTGCGGAGCGGTTGGCCCCTGGCCTAGATCGTCGCCAGCGGACTGCATCGTCTTACCGTGCAGTGCACCGGAGACGGCGGTATCCATCATGAGCTCGGCGAAGCGGCGGGTCGTCTTATCCAGCCGCTCGATGCCCTGCCGAATGACGCGATAGTCGCCGCCCTGTACCGAGGCCTTGAGCTCCGTGACGGCGATGGAGATCTTTTCAATCTCGTCCGAGTTGAGCTTCTGCCAGGCAGGGCTGATGTGCCCCTTTTCAACTGCGGTAAGGATGGTGTGGGCTTCGTTCTTCGCTTCGATGACCTGGCGCTGCTGGATGTCTTCCTCAGCGTTGTCGAAGGAGGCGAGGATCATGTTCTCCACCTGTTCATCGGTGAGACCGTAGGCGGGTTTGACCTCGACCTCTGCCTGCTGGCCGCTACGCTGTTCGCGCGCCGAGACGTGAAGGATCCCGTTGGCGTCGATCAGGAATTTGACCTCGATACGAGGCAGACCCGCCATCATCGGCGGAACGCCTTTGAGGTCGAAGCGTGCCAGCGAGCGGCAGTCCTTCGCCAGCTCGCGCTCTCCCTGAACGACGTGGATGGCGACGGCAGTCTGGCCGTCGACGCCGGTGGTGAAGT
>JANYER010000231.1 GCA_025359825.1 Granulicella sp. | reverse complement strand
CGCCGAAGAAGCCGGAGGCGCCGGTGACGAGGATGTTCTTCATGATGCGGTGTGCTCCGTTGATGCGGTAATGCTGTGTGTCGCAGGGCTGGTGGACCACCAGCGTCCTCGCTCTGCGGATTGAAAGAGGAAGACGGTAAGGATGGTGATGAGGGGCTCCAGCGGGTGGCGGAAGCGGGCCTGCACGGTAATTAAATAATAAGCTGCGGGGAGGATGGCGAAGGCGGCGGCGAAGAGCCAGGCTCCGGGTATGCGGCGGTGCAGAGCCAGAGCGAGTCCGAGGAGTCCGGTGAGGCTGAGGAAACTGTAATTGAGCTCGCGGGTGAGTTCGGTGAACCAGCCCTGAAATCGATTGCCTTCGATGGGGTGGGGAACGCCGAACCAGAAGAAGTAGACGCGTTTGACGAAGAGCTTCGCGAACCAGGTGTGGTGGGTGCGGATGTAGGCGTTGGCGGCGTCGCCCTGCTGCTTAACGTAGGCGACTTCGCCGAGGCGTTTGTAGCTTTGGTACTCGGGGGTGGCCTCGAAGTAGGGGATGGTGGTGCCCCAGGGGAAGCCATTATGCTCGGGCAGGACGGACTGGTACATCTCGGCGCCTAGGTTGCCGCGCGTGGGGATAAAGGCGTGCATGGTGATCCAGTTACGCGCGATCCAGGGGGTGAGGCAGGCGGTGAAGATGACTCCAGCGAGTACGGCCTGGGTGAGAGCGCGGGGGAGGCGGTGCTGCTTCCACTCTGCGAAAAGCATCCAGAGGGCGCAGACTGGGAGGAAGAGGATGAGGGTGGAGTTGCACAGGCAGATGAGGCCCCAGAGGAGTCCGAAGGCGGCCCAGCGCTGTGGGGTGGAGCGAGTGGGCGGGGCGGAGTTGGCGGCAGGGATTTCATCGCCGATGCCGCGGACGCGCAGGGCGATCACCAGAACCCAGGTGAAGAGGAAGGTGGTGAGGGTCATGTCCCAGACCCAACGGACAGCGTACTGCATGGCGGCGGGATACAACGCCCAGAGCCAGCCGGACCAGAGGGCGATGCTGCGGCCGTTGGATTGGGCGCGGAAGCAGCGGCGGGCGATCTCGAAGACGGCGGTAGCGGTGGCGGCGGAGAAGACACTGTCGATGGCGAAGATGACCCACGCGGAGGCCGCAGTGTAGACGCCGAAGAGCTTGAAGACTCCGGCCAGCAGCAGGGTGAAGAGGGGCGGGCACCAGGCGGTGGGGCCGGTGTGTCCGGTGAAGGGGTCGGAGTAGCCATAGCCTGTGGCTACGGCGCGGGCGATGCGGCCGACCTCCCAGCCAAACTGGAAGTGGTCTTGAAAGAGGCGGATGAGGAAGGTGTGGGCGAGGGTGATGTAGAGCAGGCGGATAATGAGGCCGGTCCAGAAGATGCGGCGCTGGACGGTTCGGTCGGCCAGTTCAGTGTGCGTGGCTGGGTCTCCAGGACTCGCGGTGCTGACCTTCATCCACGCGCTGAGGCTGTAAGTCATTGGGATTATCTTATCGTTTTTATGGGGCTTGATCGTTTGGCTGGGCTGCTGTGGGGTTTTGGCGCAGTACACTTTATGAATGTCACTTACTGCGCTACTTTCTGCTGTGTCTACGACCCATCCGACGATCAAGGTGAAGAAGCTTCATGTGGATGCCCAGTTGCCGCGCTACTCGCATACGGGGCAGTGGGGCGACCTGGCGGCGGACCTGACGGCTGCGGTGGCGGCGACTCTGGCTCCGGCTGGCACTGCGGGTTGCACGCAGGCAGTGAGCACAGGGATTGCACTGGAGTTTCCAACGACGCATGGTGCGTTGGTGGAAGACCGCTCGGGCCTGGCGATGAAAGGGATTACGACGCTGGCAGGAGTGATCGATGCAGGGTACCGGGGCGAGATCAAGATTGTGCTAACGAACCTGAATGCGGAGCCGTTTGCGATTGCAGTGGGTGACCGGATTGCTCAGTTGCGGATCGTGCAGCGGATCGAAGCGCAGTTTGAAGAGGTTGAGGAGCTGGTAGAGGCTCCGCGTGGTGGCGCCGGGTTTGGAAGTACCGGGAAATAAAGCGGCTATTCGATGTTTGAGGTTTGGTATTCGCCCAAAGTGACTGGTTATGCTCTGGCGCTATTTGTTCACCATGCGACAATCAATGTAGCGAGCCATGCCCAAAACGCAAGTTCAGCACCAATCCAATCCCCCTTCGTCCAGTACCCCCACGCCTACGACCATCACACCGGCGCTGTTGAAGACCCACAGCATTACGGCAGAGGAGTACAAGGCCATTGAGAGCAAGCTGGGGCGTACTCCGTCACTGACTGAGCTTGGGATCTTCTCCGTGATGTGGTCGGAGCACTGCAGCTATAAGAGCTCGCGTGTCCATTTAAAGCGGCTGCCGACGACGGGTACACGTACCAGCGGACCCGGCTCGGTGGTGCAGGGTCCGGGCGAGAATGCGGGCATCATCGATGTGGGCGATGGTTGGGCCTGCGCGTTCAAGATTGAGAGCCACAACCATCCCAGCTACATTGAGCCCTACCAGGGTGCGGCGACGGGTGTGGGCGGGATTCTGCGCGATATTTTTACGATGAATGCACGGCCCTTGGCGGTGATGGATTCGCTGCGCTTTGGTCCGCTGGATGCCGCTGAGCCGGACGCTACGTTACGGGCCAAGAACCACCAGATTACGCGTGGAGTGGTCCATGGCGTGGCTGGATATGGCAACTGTTTTGGTGTGCCGAACCTGGGTGGCGAGACGCGATTTGAGGCCTGTTACTCGGGCAATCCTTTGTTGAATGCGTTTGCGCTGGGGCTGGTTAAGATCGATGAGATCTTCTATGCGAAGGCGACCGGTGTTGGCAATCCGGTGATCTACGTGGGTGCGAAGACGGGCCGCGACGGGATCCACGGAGCGACGATGGCTTCGGAGGAGTTTACCGAGGGGTCGGAGCAGAAGCGTCCTAATGTACAGATGGGCGATCCGTTTCTTGAGAAGCTGCTGCTCGAAGCGTGCTTGGAGGCGATGGCTACGGGTGCAGTGCTGGGGATTCAGGATATGGGCGCGGCGGGGCTGACATGTTCGACCTGCGAGATGGGTGCACGTGGTGAGCTGGGCGTTTCGATTGAGCTGGACCTGGTGCCGCAGCGCGAGACAGGCATGTCGAGCTACGAGATTATGCTGTCGGAGTCGCAGGAGCGCATGTTGCTGGTGGCGGACAAGGGCCGCGAAGGCGAGGTGCTCGAGGTCTTCAAGAAGTGGGGACTGGATGCGAGCATCGTCGGGATTGTGACGGCGGATGACGTAATGCGCGTTCGTCATCATGGCGAGCTGGTCGCGGAGATTCCGAACAAGGCTCTGACCGATGAAGCTCCGGTGTATCACCGGCCAGTAGGGACGTGGACGGCACCGGTTCCGAAGGATCCGCCTGCCTGGGTGTTGGAAGAGTTGAAGAAGCCGCGGGACTACACGGCTGACTTGATGGCGCTGCTGGCGAGCGCGAATATCTGCGATAAGCGTTGGGTGTTTGAGCAGTATGACTCGATGGTGCAGACCAATACGGTGCAGGGTCCGGGCGGTGAGGCCGGAGTGATGCGCATCAAGGGTACGGGAGCCGACAAGACGGAGCGCGGGCTGGCGATGGCGTTGGCCGGCAATGGCCGCTGGTGCTATCTGGACCCCAAGCTGGGTGCGATGCATGCTGTGGCAGAGGCTGCCCGTAAGGTGGCTTGTACGGGTGCTACACCGGTGTCGGCTACGAATTGCCTGAACTTTGGCAATCCGGAGAAGCCGGAGATTATGGCGCAACTTTCAGCGGCGATCGACGGGATTGCGGAGGCTTGTATTGCGTTAGGCACTCCAGTGACGGGCGGCAATGTTTCGCTGTACAACGAGACCAAGGGTGAGGGGATTTATCCCACGCCGGTGATTGGGATCGTTGGGATTATTGATGATGTGACTAAGTCTGTGCCGAGTGCGTTTAGGAATGCGGACGATCTCATTTTTTATTGGCAACCTTACTGCACTGATTGGGATGAAGATCTTGATCGGTATACCTACGAAGCGAGCTTCGGATCCTCAGAGTATTCGAAGACTGTCCTCGGCAAACTTTGGGGTAAACCGCCAGGTATTTCTCTTGAATATGATCGACGAGTCAACGATACCCTTGTGCGTCTTGCGAATGACTGTTTATTAGAGTCTGCCTGTGACTTAGGAAGCGGTGGACTAGCAATTGCAGTAGCCAAGCAATGTATAGAAAGTGGCTTCGGTGCGAGGATCGAAAGTGGGAATGGACCAACTCCCGACGTGTTCGCACTCTTTCTCGAATCGGCTGGTGCTATTTTGCTTACCTGCAAACGAGAGTCGAGTGATCAACTTAAGCAGGTAATTAACGACGCAGCCCTTGGTGGCTTAACCTACCTTGGACGCACGACTGCTTTGCCAATGCTGGAGATTCGCGGCTTAGTGCATGAGACCATATCAACTTCTGTCGATGAACTCAAAGTGTCCTACTCAGGTTCCCTAGAATCCCAACTTGCATCCGAGGTGGTTGCGAAATGATCGACTTTTCTCCACTGGCGAAGGCGGTTTCACAGCTGCAGAACGCCATTGAGGAGCAGGCGCTTGAGCCGGACCGGATATTGCTTCGTGCGGGCTTGATTCAAACGTTTGAGTACACGTTTGAACTTTCGCACAAGATGATCCGACGTTACCTAATGGAGACGGAGCCAAGTCCCGATGCAGTAGCGGAGCTGACGTTTGAAGGTCTGATACGGCGAGCCGATGAACTTGGGCTGGTGCAATCGCCGGTCGCGATCTGGAAGGACTTTCGCCAAGCCCGCACGGATACCAGCCACACTTACAATGAAGAGAAGGCTTTGAAAGTAGTTACGCGCATCCGGCCGTTTGCCGAGGAAGCCGCGTTTCTATCGAAGCGCTTACAGGAGAAGACCACACCGAATGCCTGAGACTGCCTCCATTACGATTGCGCCCGAAGAAGCAGCCATCGTGCGTTCGATTCTCCAGGCGCGCGTTCCGGACCGGCCAATATGGGCTTTTGGTTCCAGAGCTACGGGCAAAGCAAGGCGACGCTCCGATCTTGATTTGGCGATTGGCGGAGACGAGCCGCTATCGTTGCGGACGAGAAGTGAACTAACAGAAGATTTCGATCAGTCAGACCTACCGTATCGGGTGGATGTGGTTGAACTTTCGAGCATAACGCCGGAATTTCGAAAACATATCGAGCCCGCCTTCATTCCTTTCATCGCAACCGACGAAGCGTTCGACGAAGCGGACGATCATTTCGACAAGCTGCGTGAAGAGTGCGGCGTGATGGCGATTTATAACCATTTCGATGCGGCGCGGATGACGTACTGGGGGCTGTACTCGCTGCAGCATCGCGGGCAGGAGTCGGGTGGCATTGCGTCTGCTGATGGTCATTCAGTCAACGACATCAAGGGCATGGGTCTGGTGTCGGAGATCTTTACGGACGATGTACTGGCGAAGCTGCCGGGGCATATTGCGATTGGGCATACGCGCTACTCGACGACGGGTGATTCGGCGTTGTTGAATGCGCAGCCGATCTCGGTGGAGAGCACCAAGGGGCTGATTGCGATTGCGCACAATGGGAATCTCGTCAATCTAGGTACATCGAAAGAACGGCTGGAGCGGGATGGTGCGGTGTTCCAGACGACCTCGGACTCCGAGATTATTATTCAGCTGATTGCGCACTCCAAGCAGACGACGCTGGTGGACTGTATTGCAGAGTCGCTGGCGCAGGTGGAGGGAGCGTTCTCCATCGTGATGATGACGCGCAATCGCATCTTTGCGGCGCGTGACCCACACGGCTTCCGGCCGCTTTCAATGGGGCGTATTGCGGGTGTGGATGGTGCTCCGGATACGTTTGTGTTTGCTTCAGAGACGTGCGCGTTCGACCTTCTTCATGCGAAGTATGAGCGCGATGTAGAGCCGGGTGAGCTGGTCATGGTGTCGGAAGATGGCGTGACCAGCCGCCGCTTCAGCGCGCAGACGGTGCCGAATGCTTCGTGCATCTTTGAGCATGTTTATTTTGCACGGCCTGACTCGCGCATCTTTGGGCGTTGGGTGCAGAAGAGCCGCGAAGAGATGGGGCGGCAGTTGGCACGGGAGTCTGCGATCGATGCAGACCTGGTGGTGCCGGTACCTGACTCGGGCGTGACGGCGGCGATTGGTTATGCGGCTGAGTCTGGGATTCCGTTCAACCTGGGATTAATTCGCAACCACTATGTGGGACGCACGTTTATACAGCCGGAGCAGCGGGTGCGCGACTTCGGTGTGCGTATGAAGCTGAACCCGGTGCGGAGTCTGCTGGAAGGTAAGCGCGTCATTTTGATCGACGACTCGATCATTCGTGGGACGACTTCGCGGAAGATTGTGCGAATGGTACGGGCTGCGGGCGCGACCGAGGTGCATCTGCGGATTACGTGTCCGCCGACGATCTCGCCGTGCTTCTACGGAGTGGATACGCCGAGCAAGAAAGACCTGATCGCGGCCAATAAATCGATTGAAGAGATTCGTGAATTTATTGAGGCAGATACGCTGGGGTACCTGTCGTTGCCGGGTCTGACGCATGCCTGCACGACAGGCGAGTCCTCAAAGGGTCTGTCGCCGGCTTCGTTCTGCACGGCGTGTTATACGGGACACTATCCGACCCAGTGGGTGGATGTGGCGGAGATTCTGCCGGCTGTTAGCATCGCCTGATTTCTTAGCCTCGCAGCTGCTTAGCGGCTCTCCTGCTCGGTGGGGTGGGGGCCGGTGAAGGGGGAG
>JANYER010000222.1 GCA_025359825.1 Granulicella sp. | reverse complement strand
GCGAGGTAGGTCTTGAGGTCTTCGATGGCGAAGGTGTCCTCGGCGGCGCAGGGGGAGACGCAGTTAATCTGGAGGCCTGCTCCGAGGGATTGGGCGGCGGCGGGGCGGAATTCGCGGGGGATGGGGATGAGGCGGAGGGTCTGGCTCTCGAGAGCGAGGGGAGCTGAAGCGAGGGTGACGAGGACGAGGAAGAGGGCGCCAGCGCGGAAGGAGTACATCTCCATACGGTAAATCAGAGGGTGGGCGGTTTTTGTAGTTATGTACACGGGGGTGCGATCGGGAGGTTTTCTCTATTGGTTCGACAGGGCGACAACACGGGGAGGGAATTTTTGTGGAGTTGAATCGCGGAATTGTTCTGCTGTTCATAACTCACTGTTCCAATAGGGTTTGAACGAGGGACATGCACAAATAGCGACCCGAAGTCGTAAGTGCACGCCTACGCTGCATCCAATCGTGCAGCATTTCGTCTTAACTTTCACCATTTCCAGAGAGGTTCCATGAATAAGCAATTACAGGCGACGCTGGCTGCGATCCTGATGATGAGCACGATGCAGGTGTCGGCGCAGACCAGTTCCAAAGCGACTCCAACCACGAGTAAGAAGGTCGCTACCAAGAAGGCGAAGCCGGAGTCTGCTACTGACCGGCAGATTCGCGAGCTGCGGGAGATGATGCAGAGCCAGCAGGGCCAGATTGATAGCCTGAAACAACAGTTGGCGGACAGGGACGCGAAGCTAGCGACAGCCGCCCAGGACGCCCAGGCAGCGAATGCTACGGCTGCGGCAGTGACGGCAAAGTCCGAGAGCATCAGCTCCAGCGTGGAGGCGAACACGGCGGCGGTTACGGCGCTGAACTCTACGGTCTCGGACATGAAAGGCGTCAACGAGGGGTTGATGACGACGGTGATCGAGAATAAGAAGGACCTGACGGAGAAGATCGAATCTCCGACGACGCTGCACTATAAGGGAGTGACGATCACCCCGGTGGCGTTCTTCGAATTTGCGAACGTGTACCGGACTCGCTCGATGAACTCCGATATCAACACGCCGTTTAATGCGACTCCATATCCTGGTGCGGCTCAGTCGCATACGAGCGAATTGAACTTCTCGGGACGGCAGAGCCGCCTGGGCGGTCTGTTCGAAGGCAACACCGGCCCGTTCAAGTTGGCGGGTTACTTTGAAGCTGACTTCCTGTCTGCTGGCGCGACCTCGAACGAGAACCAGAGCAACAGCTATACGCTGCGTCAGCGGCAGATCTGGGGGCAGGTAGCCACCAAGAGCGGCTTCACTTTGACGGCCGGGCAGATGTGGTCGCTGGTGACGGAGACGAAGAAGAGCACGGACAATCGCACGGAAGTTCTGCCGATGAACGTCGACGCACAGTATAACGTCGGCTTCAGCTGGGAGCGTCAGCCCAGCATTCGTTTTCAGCAGAAGTTCAAGAATGGCCTGACCCTGGCCGCTTCTTTGGAAGAGGCTGAGATCATTTATTCGGCGACGAATGCGAATGCGAACTTCTTTATCGGCAATGCGGGTACCGGCGGTGGATTGTTCAACATAACGGCGAACTACTCGAACAATGTGGCACCGGATGTCATTGTGAAGGCGACGTTCGATCCTAAGGTTGGTCACTACGAGATCGGCGGTCTCGGTCGCTTCTTCCGCGATCGTTACTATCCCAACCAGACGAATGTGACTGCCTCTTCGGCGGGCGCTCAGAACGACACGAAGAAGGGCGGCGGAGTGTTTGCGAATGCGCGCTTCCCTGTAAGCCACTACCTCGACCTCGGAGCACACGTTCTGGCGGGTACGGGCGTAGGACGTTACGGGACTTCAACACTGCCTGATGTTACTGTCCACCCGGATGGCACGCTGGCGCCAATCAAGTCGTATCAGGGACTGTTGTCGATCGAGCCACATCCGACCAAGAAGCTCGACCTGTTCGGTTATGCCGGCGCGGAGTATGCCCAACGCACGGTGTATCTGAACACGATTGCGACTTCAGCAAACTTCGGGAAGCTGACGGGCTATGCGCCGCCTACCTCGTCAAATGCGGGTTGCAACACGGAGACGCTACCGACCAGCGCGGGTAACGGCCTGGCTGGTGGTGCACCTTACAATCCCGGAGTTCCGGGGAACTGCCAAGGCGCGACGCGAGTCGTGATGGAGGGAACTGCCGGATTCACATACCGCTTCTACGCGAACCCGAAGTTTGGCCGTCTGCAATATACGGTGCAGTACAGCTATCTGACTCGTAGCGCGTGGGCTGGTGTGGGTGCGACTGCCGGTTCTGTGGCTGCTCCGAAGGCGACCAACAATATGGTGTTCACGGGCTTCCGCTACTACATTCCGTAGACTGCGATTCCTTCTTACGCGCGGGGTATGTCCTTTGGACGTACCCCGTTTCTTTTGGTCAGGACCAAATGGGCGTGGTCCGGCCAATTTTTGATAATCTTCCTTGTCGAGGATATATTTTCTGAACGGTTTCGAAAGGACTATGAAAACGATGTTGGATGCGAACAGATTATTTCCTGCCGAGGGTAAGGCACGGGCGGTCGCGTTGAAGCTGTATGAGACGGTGAAGGACCTGCCGATCCTCTCTCCGCATGGGCACACGGACCCGAGCTGGTTTGCGAAGAACGAGGCGTTTCCGAATCCGGCGGCGTTGCTGATTCAGCCGGACCACTACATCTTCCGGATGCTGTACTCGCAGGGTGTGTCACTGGAGTCGCTGGGGGTTCCGCAGGCGGATGGCAAGACACGCACGGAGACCGATCCGCGCGAGGTGTGGCGGATCTTTGCGAAGCACTACTACCTGTTTCGCGGGACGCCGACGCGGCTATGGCTGGACTACACGCTGCAGAACCAGTTTGGCCTGACGGAACGGCTGAGCCCGGAGAATGCGGACGCTTACTACGAGGTGATTGCGAAAAAGCTGACAACGCCAGAGTTTCTGCCACGGGCGCTGTTTGAGTCGTTCAAGATCGAGGTGCTGGCGACGACGGATGCGGCGTTCGACGACCTGAGCTGGCACCAGCAAATCAAGGATTCAGGCTGGAAGGGCAGAGTGGTGCCGACGTTCCGTCCGGATGCGGTGGTGGATGCGGAGTTTATTGGTTTCAAGCAGAACATTGAAAAGCTGGGCGAAGTTGCGGGCGAAGATGTCTCGACGTTTGCCGGGTATTTGAATGCTCTACGGAAGAGGCGGGCGTTCTTCAAACAGATGGGCGCGACGGCGACCGACCATGGACATCAGACGGCGAGGACGGCGGACCTGCCGGCGGCTGAGGCGGCGAAGCTGTATGAACGAATTTATTCAGGGAAGACGCAGGCTGGGGATGTTGAGCTGTTCCAGGCGCAGATGCTTACCGAGATGGCGGGCATGAGCGTGGAGGATGGGCTGACCATGCAACTGCATCCTGGTAGCGTGCGGAACCATAACAAGGTGGTGTACGAGAAGTTCGGGCGGGATAAGGGTGCGGATATTCCTTCGCCTACTGAATATGTGCGGGCGCTGCGTCCGCTGCTGGATAAGTATGGCAACGCTCCGGGGTTCACGCTGATTCTGTTCACGCTGGATGAGACGGTGTTCTCGCGTGAATTGGCTCCGCTGGCTGGGCACTATCCTTGCCTGCGGCTTGGGCCACCGTGGTGGTTCCACGATTCACCGGAGGGGATGATGCGCTTCCGCGAGACGGCGACGGAGACGGCTGGGTTCTACAACACGGTTGGGTTCAACGACGATACGCGGGCGTTCCTGTCGATTCCTTCACGGCATGATGTGGCGCGAAGGGTGGACTCGGCGTTCCTGGCACGGCTGGTGACGGAGCATCGGCTGGATGAGGATGAGGCGTTTGAGCTGATTCAGGATTTGACGGTTGGGTTGGTGAAGAAGGCTTATCGGCTGTAAATGAATTTGTAGATTTGTAACGGTAAGGGCGGCTTCTTTGCCGGTCCTTTTCTTGCGGCTAAGGCTGTAGCGGATTGATCCAGCGTATGCCGGGGAAGCGGGCGAAGTCGCGGTCGTTGGTGTGGATGACTCCGCCGTATTCCAACGCTATTGCTGCGATGGCAGCGTCAGTGGTTTGTGCGCCTTGTAGACGGACCTGTGCAGCAAGCTGCTGCAGGAGCTCCCAGTGACGGTCGCCGGGGTAGAGCATTCGTGCGTGGGGTAGCGCGAGCCATGTATCGATGATGGCTGCGACCTGCTGGAAGGTCGCCGGTTTTGGGTGGATTGTGGCGTTCGTAAAAAAGCGCAGGAAGGCATAGACGGACAGAATGGGAATGCCAACTGGTTCGGCAGAGGAGAGAATCTTTTCGAGCCATGCCTTGCTGGCTGCGTGGAACGCGGAGGTTGGGCTGTTTGCGTAGATCAGGAGATTCGCGTCAGGGATGATCATCCAGTGGCGTTGCTTTCAGCCTGTTCCAAAATCTCCTCGATCTTCATGCCGTCCCATTCCGCCCATTGTGCAGCCGTCAGGCCTGTGTCTATCGGCCTGACTACAAATCGCTTTGGCTTGGTGGGGGTTGCCGTCTGGGCAAGGCCTGAGCGGAGGAGGCGATTGACGGCCTGCTTCCTCGGTTCGCCGGAGCGGCGAATCTCTTTGTTGAGGAGCGTCGACACATCATCATCGAGAGTGAGGGTTGTTCGCACATCATGATGCTATGGATAAAAGCATCATGATGTCAAGGAAATTGTCCGAGCGGAACTATAGAGTCTGGATTTATTCAGCAGGCTTAGAATGAGGTTTCATGAGCTTTGATGAGGATGTGTTGGGTAGTACGGATCGGGGCGCTGCGGTTGAGCAGGAGCGTTGGGATTTAGAGAACGAGGCTGCGGCGGCTCGCGTGCCTGTGGTGCTTAAGTCTCCGTGGTACGCCTACGTGGTTGGCGAGGGCGTGGACGTTCGCAAGCCGGGCATTTATGTCTGGACGATTGAGGGGCGCGGCTCGTATGTGGGTCGGTATAAGAGCATTGCGCGGCCGACTCGGGAGTATGCGGATACGCTGCGGAAGATGCTGCAGGAAGATCGGCGGCGTAAGGGTGGGCAGGGTGTGTACCGCAGGATCCATCTGGAGTTGAAGTCGGCGTACGAGGAGATGCGGCCCATTACGCTGACGATTCGGGCGAATGCGAATGCTGTGGAGAGCGAGCGCCTGGAGCGTGAGTTGGTGGCTGAGTATAGCGCGATGAATCAAAGTTTGAACGGGGCTGTTTAGAGATCGCAAGGGAAGTTGGAGATGCCTACATCGGCGCTCACATCCTGCTTGCCACTAAAGAGACTCTGATCAAGTATCGGCAATGGAGTGGCGGGTTGAGTCTGCCATTCGTGGCTGCCATGAAGAGGGCATACCCCAGAGGCTAAAGCCCTCGTCCATTATGGGGTTTGTTGCCAAGGCTGAAGCCTTGGCCTACCTAGAAGCAACGGCCTTGGGCGGCGGGACACTCTTCCTGTTCAAGACATGGACTTAGTCAGAGGTTCTTAAACGGATGCCCGCCCAGAGTAAGATTAGTAGCCATGAGTCTCTTTTTTGCTGCTGGATCACCGACTACCGAGATGTCCTCCGCCGAGTTGCGGGCGAACCTTTTCGCTGCGCTTGAGGCGCTGGGAGAACGTAAGAAGGTGCTGGCGGTGCCGCCGGACTTTACGCGGATGCACTCGCAGAGCGGGGTACTGACGGAGCTGGCTTGGGAGTTCTACGGGGACAAGCTGGTAGATGTGCTGCCGGCGCTGGGTACGCATAAAGCTATGTCGGATGTGGAGATTTCCACCATGTTTGGCGCGACTCCACGAGATTTGTTTCGGGTGCATGACTGGCGGAACGATATTGTGACGCTGGGTGAGGTGCCGAGCGAGTTCATGCTGGAGGTAAGCGAGGGCAAGTTGGACTATGCCTGGCCGGCGCAGGTGAACAAGCTGCTACGGGATGGTGGGCACGATCTGATCCTGTCGATTGGGCAGGTGGTTCCGCACGAAGTGGTGGGGATGGCGAACGGCAATAAGAATATTTTTGTGGGCACGGGTGGGGTGCAGGGGATTCATCGCTCGCACTATCTGGGTGCGGTCTATGGGATGGAGCGGATGATGGGGCGTGCGGATACGCCGGTCCGACGGGTGCTGAACTATGCGAGCGAGCACTTCGCGCAGGACATGCCGATTGTGTATGTGCAGACGGTGGT
>JANYER010000205.1 GCA_025359825.1 Granulicella sp. | reverse complement strand
CCTCGGCATCAAGCGCTCCAGCGAAGAGCCTTCGCTCTTCTTCTTCCTCCGCCGCCAGTACTACAAGCTCGCCGATAGTCTTTCCAGCATCGAGACCTTCCAGAACTTCACCGGCTTCGGCCTCTACGACCGCAAGGTCATGGACCTGGTCCGCTCCTTCGGCGACCCCTACCCCTACTTCCGTGGCATGATCGCTGAGATCGGCCTGCCACACAAAAAAATCCCCTACGACCAGCCCGCTCGCAAACGCGGCATCACCAAGAACAACTGGTACACCCTCTACGACATGGGCATGCTGGGCATCATCAACCACTCCCGCGTCCCACTCCGCCTCGCCACCTTCGCCGGCTTCATTGGCGCCGGCATCTCCTTCTTCGTCGCCTGCGCCTACCTCTTCCTCAAACTCGTCTTCTGGTACACCTTCAGCTTCGGCCTGGCCCCCCTTCTTATCGGCGTCTTCTTCATCGCCTCGCTCCAACTCGTCTTCCTCGGCATCCTCGGCGAATACATCGGCGCAATCTACACCCAGATTCAAAAGCGTCCCTACGTCGTCGAACTCGAACGCATCAACTTAGACTCCCCACCCGCCGCCCCCGCAGACTCCCCCGCCTAAAGAGCTGCTGAAAAAGTCGTTGTTTTGAAAGGGAGCGGCTTCAGCCGCTCCGTAAAGACCCCAAAATGTGGCTTTAGCCACTGAGGGAATGCTTCCGGACTGGTAAAGACTCTCTTCCAGCACCCTCTAAAGTTCCGCAAGCCTCCATCGACCGCTCATTCTGCATCCATACCCACAGCCACGATAAAATCAAAGAGTCGAAAGCTCGCCACCCTCCCCGGAGCCCCAAATTCATGAAGCAACTCGTTCAAAAGCAGTTAGCTCAATCCATCGCCACCATGCAGGCCGTTCTGGCTGACGCCAACATCACAGACACCATCGTGTCCATCGGCCAGCTCACCGCCAAAGCCATGCAGAACGGAAATAAGCTCCTCGTAGCCGGAAACGGTGGCTCCGCCGCCGACGCCCAGCATCTCGTCGCCGAGTTCGTCGTCCGCCTCACCGTCAACCGCCCTGCCCTGCGCGCCATCGCCCTCACCACCGACACGTCCATTCTCACCGCCGCCGGCAACGACTTCGGCTACGACACCGTCTTCGCCCGCCAGGTCGAAGCGCTCGGCCAGTCCGGCGACGTCTTCCTAGGCATCTCCACCTCCGGCAACTCCAAAAACATCCTCGCCGCCCTCAAACAGGCCGCCCAGCAAGGCATCACCACCATCGGCTTCACCGGCGGTGACGGCGGCGAAATGCGCTCCCTCTGCGAGTACAACGTGGTCATCCCCTCCGACGTCACCATGAACATCCAGGAGTCCCACCTCGCCCTCGAACACATCTTCTGCATGGTCGTAGAACGCTTCGCCTTCGGCATAGACTTCGACAAACAACCCCAAATCCTCAGCGAATAATCCAGCCTCAACCTCTGGGTGCACCATCTTCGCGACAGCTTTACCGTCGCTAAGGTGGGCATCGTGCGAAGCACGACCGTAAGGCTGGCCCCACGACCAATACTTGACAAATCACCCCTCCGAATCACCCCCACCCACAGACTCGCCGCACTCCCCAAAAATTAGAAGTCCAGACCTAAGTCACATCATTCGAAGACTTTGCGCAAATAAGGGTAAGGGGGGGGTACGCTTACACCACCACCAACCCACCCTTCACCGCCCCCACAAACTCCACCAATGTCTTAGCAATAAAGTCCAGCATCTCCGCCGTCAGCCCCGGATACACCCCAATCCAAAACACGTTATTCATCACAAAATCGGTATTGGTCATATCCCCGATAACCCGGCACTCAATCCCCTCATACGCCGGCTGCCGCAGCAGGTTCCCCGCAAACACCAGCCGAGTCCCGATCTTCTGTGCCTCCAATGCCCGGGTCATCTGGTCCCGCGTAAACCCCGCCCCCGGCTTAACCCCAATCGGAAACCCAAACCAGCTCGGGTCAGAGTCCGCCCCAGCCACCGGCAGCATCAGCACATCCTCCAGCGGCTTCAACGCAGCCTTTAGATACGCAAAGTTCTCCTTACGTCGAGCGATAAACTCCGGCAGCTTCGCAATCTGCGACACCCCCAGCGAAGCCTGCATATCCGTCGCCTTCAGGTTGTAGCCGATATGGCTGTAAGTGTACTTGTGGTCATACCCGCAAGGCAGCGTGCCCAACTGCCACTCGAACCGCTTGCCGCACGTATTGTCTACGCCGGGCTCACACCAGCAATCTCTACCCCAGTCGCGGAAGCTGTCGATCAGCACCTGCAGCGCCGGCTTATCCGTCAGCACCGCCCCACCCTCCCCCATCGTGATGTGGTGCGCCGGATAAAAACTCACCGTAGCAATATCGCCAAACGTCCCGACCTTCTGCCCTCTATACGTAGACCCCAGCGCATCGCAGCAATCCTCAATCAGCCAGAGATTGTGCTTCTTGCAGAACTCCGTCACCGCCCCCAGGTTGAAGACATTCCCCAGCGTATGCGCAACCATGACTGCCTTCACCTTTGGGCTGTACGCCTCCACCAGACGGCTCACATCCAGCTCATACGTCGGCAGCGTCACATCCAGGAACACTGGCACCAGCTTATTCTGCAGAATCGGATTCACCGTCGTCGGAAACCCCGCCGCCACAGTAATCACCTCATCCCCCGGCCGCAGCGCTCGCTCACCCAGCTTCGGAGAGGTCAGTGCACTCAACGCCACCAGATTCGCACTCGAACCAGAGTTCACCAGGCTCGCCGATCTCACTCCGAAAAACTTCGCCAGCTTACGTTCAAAATCCTTGGCAAAGCGGCCCGTTGTAAACCAGCCATCGAGTGCAGACTCCACTACCGAGCAAATATCATCCGCCCCAATCACCTTGCCAGACACCGGCACCACCGACGTCCCCGGCACAAACGTCCGTGCTGGAAAAGCCTCCGCATGGTACTCCGCCGTCAACTCCAGAATCTGCCGCCGTAACTCGTCTGCTCTCTCGCTCATCGTGTCTTAAGAATACACAGCAACGCGGTTATGATGTTCCCAACGCACCACGTAAGCCCATCACCATAAAGGACTCGCAATGAAAGCCGTAATCCTCGCCGGCGGTCTCGGCACCAGAATCTCCGAAGAGACCTCCCTCCGCCCCAAGCCCATGGTCGAAATCGGCGGTCGACCCATCCTCTGGCACATCCTCAAGCTCTACGCCCACCACGGCATAAACGACTTCGTCGTCTGCTGCGGCTACAAGGGCTACATCATCAAGGAGTTCTTCGCCAACTACTTCCTCCACACCTCCGATGTCACCTTCGACATGCACGACAACAAGATGACCGTGCACCAGTCCGTCGCCGAACCTTGGCGTGTCACCCTGGTCGACACCGGCGAATCGACCGGCACCGGAGGCCGCCTCCGCCGCGTCGCCAAGTATCTAGATCCCGCTGAGCCCTTCTGCCTCACTTACGGCGATGGCGTCGCCGACGTCGACATCACCGCCTCCATCGCCTTCCACCGCACCCACGGCAAACTCGCCACTCTCACCAGTGTCCAGCCCGTAGCCCGCTTTGGCGCCCTTGGCCTCAAGGACACCCAGATCTACTCCTTCCAGGAGAAGCCCTCCGACGAAGGCGGCTGGATCAACGGTGGCTTCTTCGTACTCGACCCCAAGGTCCTCGATGCCATCACCGACGACGCCCAGATGTTCGAGCGCGAGCCCATCGAAACCCTCGTCGCACAGGGTCAGGTGCACGCCTTCTTCCACCACGGCTTCTGGCAAGCCATGGATACCCTCCGCGACAAACAGCACCTCGAAGACCTCTGGTCCAAAGGCAAAGCACCATGGAAGACCTGGTAAGCCAGTAATTGGTTTAGTTCGCCGAAGGCCGCTCCACCCCGTTCACCACCAACGCCGACACCATCCCTCGCGTAGCCTCCAGCCTCAGCCCTAACTGCTGCTGCATCGCAACAAACAGCGGCGGACTCGGGGCATCCGCAGGCGCAGTTGGCAACCCGCCTCCAAACTGGCTTTCGTCCGGTGCCCACTCCAGATCGAAGTCATACCGCCCCGTCAGCTCCGTCTTGTCCACAACTGGTCTGTCCAGAATCGCCCGTTGCAGCACAGCGGTCAGGTCCGTCATCATCGCATTTCGTCCAGGCAAAACCACCTTCTGCGGATACACCACACCCGGCCCCACCACCGGAGGGACCTCCGCCCCCGCGCTACTCAGCTTCAGCTTGCTCCCTCCCTTCGCCACCTGTAGCTCATAGATTGAAAACTCTTTCGACTCGCGATGAAACGTTAGCTTAAAACGCTCCGTCAAAAGACCGCGCAGCATCGTCATTTGTTCCGTTCGATTCGGTCGCAATTCGCCCGGCGTCACCGCGACAATGTCGTAGTGATCGGAGTTCACCCACTCCGGCCCTCCCGAAATAGTCTTCGGGTTCAGGTCGTACGCCGCGGCAATCATTAGCTTCACCGTATAGTTCTTGCCAATAAAACGATGGTCGCCCTGCATCATCAGCAACCGGCTCCGTTCCTCCGGGTCCGACGGCTTCACCGTCGCCACGTCAAAGGCATCAAACTTCGACCGGGCCACAGGCACCTGCCCCAGCAGCCCCAAACTCGAAACCAACCACACCGCCACCACGGCAGCTCGCACCATAGCCACACCTCGTCTGCAACCCATGCTAAGCCATCTCTGCTTATCCGAACCAAGCCCACCTAAACCAAGTATCCTTACAGCATGTCTGAC
>JANYER010000182.1 GCA_025359825.1 Granulicella sp. | reverse complement strand
GCAAGACTGTTGTCCAAAGTGAGAACGCCATTGGTACAACTTGAAGGGCAGCAGATCATGCCTGTGATTGATGGCTACAAGCGAGTGCATTTGTTGAGAAGGGTGGCTGATTTGCTACCAGTAGATGCCGGTTGACACCTTCAGTCCCGGTCTATAACAGAAAAGACGGTTGAGTGTCTCTGGCGCTTAATGCACATATTACTATATACTTACGCCCGGGGGGCTAAAATCGTTTTGTCGCTCAATCACAGCGCGAGCACCCAGGGACTTCGCCGACAGGTGTGCAGGCCTGTCAGGCTTTTGAACGGCTTCAATCCGTCCAGAAATGCGAAAGATCCAAAATAACCGTCCAGCCGGTCCTACAGCACGGCCAGCAGCACGCTGGGGCGCACCAAGGCCCTCTAGGTTCAGCGCCTTTGGCACCGTCACGGCTATCCAGCAGCCTGTGCCTGCCGTTGCGCCACGATGGGAGCCACCGCAGGCGCCCAGCGTTGCCGTCCAGGCAGAGGCAGCTATGAGACAGAGGCGTCTGAATGACTTCACAGCAGCCCAGCAGGCCCAGCTCCAGTCTGCCTACAGTCTGATGGACGGGGGCAGCAGCATCTTAGCGGAACCGCCATTCGTCCAGGAGGCCTTGGCTTCGGCGGTGCTGAGAAGCGAGTTAGCTGAGAGAGCTGCACAGCTGCGTGGCGCCGCGGCAGCCGCGTTGGAGCAACAGTCCGGCGAGCACCCTGTGCGCAGAGAGCAGGATTATGTGATGCTACACGTGGGCGTTCACCCTATTCAGACTCAGCTGTCAGAAGAGCTCAGCAAGAGGGTGGCGGCATGCTCTCCTGCCTCAGTCAAGCCTACAGACCAGGTTGCTGCACGCCAGGCTACACACGACCTGAATGAGTACATACTGAGCCAAGTTTGCAGCATCCCTGAAGGCGACAAGCAGCTTGAAGGCGACAAGCAGCCTGCAGTGGCATCCCTGAAAGCGGTGCTGAGTGATCACTGCTGCATTGTCACTAGCGATAACAGTCTGTCTGAGCGGACAATGCAGTGCAGGTGCCTCCTGAGTGCGCTTACAGCCAGTGGACTACTGCGGCAGCAGGGGCAGAAAAAAGCGAGGGTGCTGCTCCCTGGTGGCTTGAGTCTAGAAGTCACGCGGCAGCCCGACGCTTGGGAGGAGGTCGATGTCATCGCATCAGGCCTCCGAGCAGAGGTCACACTGGCGGATGTCTCCTACATAGTGGCTGACCTGCTCAAAGGCACAGGGGCGAACTTCACGCTCTCACCCTGCTCACAGTCGAAGCGTGTGAGCGAGCACGAGCTGAGTGGACGGCAGCAGCTGGGCATTCAGCTTATCTCACCCGCGCAGGCAACAGCGCCGGAGGCATGTCCAACCACGCGATCCGTCGAGCACAGCCTCATTGTCCGAGTGCGAAGAGATCAAGTCATCCGGTTCCCCCCTGTCACGTCCGTGCTAGTGGTGCGCCCAGATGCACCAGCGGGCTCACAGCGCGGAGACTTGACCTGGATCAGGTTCAGTGTTGACCCCAAACACGGGCACACAGACCCAGATAGGTGCCGCACCTGTGGAGAGGCTGGACACTCAGCTGCCAAGTGCAGTGCAGAACGCAACGGTCACAGAGCGAAGTACCAGTGCTTTGCTTCTGTGCCCCCTGTGGCAGCAGCAGCACAGGGCGGTAGCGGTCTGCAGCAGACGAAAGGACGACAAGCAGCGACCGGCAAACAGCAGCAGGCACGGCAGCAGCAGACACATGAGCAGCACACAGGGTTCATCACAGCGACAGGCAGCAGACGTGCGATCAACCAGCAGCTCAACCAGCACGCTGCACCTGTCACCGCTGCAGGCGCTGCACCATCGTCTGCTGTGACAGCTAACACAGAGATACAGCCTGCAGATGCTGCAGATGAGCGGCAAGATGGCGAAGAGCTGCCCACTGATCCAGAGGTGCTTGCAGAGTCTGAGCACATCTTTCAGCTGCAGGAGCTAGAGCAGGACCTCGGGCGTCACCACGATCTGTTCGCTGAGTGCGTCGATGAACACGATGTGGTAACCAGCACCACACTGTTCAATGCGCTGCAAGCCGCACACTCAGCCCGGTTAGTGGACCTGAAGCAGGCATCTGCTCGCGCTTGCAGCGCAGTGGCAGCTCTCGCAGCTGCACCTAAGCTCGTTCGCCCCAACGGCAAGGGGAAACGCCGTAAGCGAGCTCCAGATAACGAGCCCTCAAGCTACGAACTCAAGTTGGCTGCCTACGAGAAGCACGTGGCACAACGGCAGACCCAGCTGACTGCAGCTCAGTGCGAAGAATCGCGACTGCACGCGTTGACTGGCCAGTACCAAGCATTCGCAGCGCGGCTACAGCAGTACACTGGCAGTGGTGCCACGTTGCAACCACGCGAGCAGCTTCCAGTGCTAGAGGTACAGGATACAGTATCGCAGACGGCAGCTGACTCGTGCGAATCGCCTCTGTCCCCTGTGATTCTGCTGCCACCTGACTCACAGGTTGCTCTTGCAGCCGTCACTGCTGAGACCTTGGAGGTGGGGCCAGCAGTGACCGCAGCAGCAGCAGCAGAGTCACCGCAAGCAGCAAACAGTACCGCACCTGACGCTGCACACTTCCACACACAGGGTGCTGTTACCCATTCAGCACAGCTTGAGCTACAGCGCAACCAGCAGCTAGCACAGCGGCTGGACGAATTCGATGCGGCTGAGCAACGCGGTACCGATGCAGAACAGCGTCGCTTGCTTTTGGCTGGCAGTGCAAGCAAGTCAGCCCCTGCAGCCGAGGGTACGATAAGCGCAGCTGATGGCGATGCAGGCACATCAGATTCAGATGATGACGAGGGTTCTGCAGCTGGTGGCGATGCAGGCACGTCAGATACAGACGCTGACAACGATTCGGTGGCCTCTGGACCATCCGAAAGCAGCGAATCCGAGTGCTCAGATGCTGCTAGCTCACGCAAAGCGCGGAAGAGCACCGAGTGTGATGAGTCACCGCAGCATCAGCAGCAGCAGCACACGGTGCCAGCAGCACGGATACTTCGTTCTACAACTGCTTCGTTGACCAGGGCTGCTGCCCTCAACAACTAGCTGCGCAGCCACTGCTACCACCACTAATGGACGTGGCTAACAGAGAAACAGCGGATGCCGCTCTTGCTGTGCCGGCTGATGCTGGTGCAAACATAGCAGTTAATGACGGGGCCTTACCAGCCGCTGATCAACTGCTTAATGCAGCACCAGCAGCAGCAGCACCATTCGGAGCAAGATTCTTCTGCTGTCACATGGAGGGGTGCAACTACACCTCCACTCAGCCAGCTAAAGGCTTGCCCCCGGTTGACAACGCAACCAAGGTGAAAGCCTTCTGGCTTCAACAGGGGTCACAGTTTATCAGACACGCCAACCACATGGATCATCACAAGGGGCAGGCTGCTCTGTTTCTGGCGACACACAGCACGAACAACAACGCTGACTCCCCCTGGTGCGCTCACCTACGGCTCTGCGAGACCTGCGGTACTGTGCAGGGCAAGCACAACTGGATTGTTCACCTCGACAGCAAGCAGCACAAGAAGGCCATCGCAGCAGCCCGCCTTGCTGACACAGCGGCTCACCAGCCTGTAGTACCGCCTGCTGTCGATGACGAGCATGCGAACCCATCATACAACTGGGGGTTACAGGACGGCACTGCACAGCGCCTAGCACTGGATGCCTTGTCAACTGATGACCTGCTTCAGCACCAGATGCTAACGTTTGCTTACTCAGCTCGAGACTGGCGCAAACCGCTTGCAGTCGCACTGAACTTTACTTTGAACGGTTTACGTACGGCTTGCACAGTGTCACCACAGACACCGGAGGCACGTGCGGACGCTGGCGCATGGGCCAAGCTCTGGCAGCTTGTACCCGGTTTGCTGCTGGCTCCTGATGGCAAGATCGCTAGGTCAGAGCGCTTCAAGCAGTTTGCGTCAGGTGACTGGGTAGGGCTACTTGGCTCTACGCTTGCGTTTGTTGACAAGGTGGCAGCGTCACCTCGAGCTCAGCGGCAGCACAACCCCGATCGACAACGACAGAGAATGCAGTATACAGCACGGCAACCTGGTGGTATTGCAAGGGCTTCCCGCAACACTGCCAGTGGCTTCGCCCCCGCTAGTGCCCAGTCCCTCGAGGCCCTCGAGGCACTACGTAAGAAGCACCCCGCAGGCCCCCCACCAGCAGAACTGGCCGCTACAGTAGCTGCTGGCAAAGCCGTTGCTGATGCTAAACTAGCTGCGCAAGACACAGATCACGCACAGAACATCAGGCGCATCTTCCATTGGCGCGCTCTGCAGCAGACGGTGATGCACTCACTGTCGGATGTAGCCCCAGGCTTGTCAGGTTTGAGGATCCTTCACCTGCAGCAGATGACGAAGTCAGGGGGCTGCAGCGACGTGTGCAACAGCTTCTTCAAGAACTTGGCTTGGCTGGCGCAAACCTGCTTCACTGACCCAGACAGTCTCCCGGACGAGTTCTGGTCGCTCTTCAGCGCGGCACGCCTCAGCGCAGTTGGCGAGAAAGCTAGACCCATTGCCTGTGGGGACACAACACGCAGAATCTTCGGCAAGCACTACTGCCGCCACCATAAGGATCGCTTTGCAGATTACTTTGAGGCTGGCGGGCAGTACGGCGTAGCAGCAAAGTCAGGCGCAGAGAAGATGGGTCTCACCGCACAGCTGATCCACGAGGCAGGAGGCATCGTGTTGAGCATCGATGGACGCAACGCCTTCAACGCGTTAGCTCGGGATGTGATGCTGAGAGAAACAGCGAAGCAGGCCCCAGATCTGTTCGCCTATGCCAGCAAGATCTACGCGCAGCAGCCCTCACTGCGGTTCAACCTGGATGGCCAAGCAGCAGCAGTGGAGGTGCTGTCTCAACAGGGGGTGCAGCAAGGGGACCCCTTGGGGCCTCTTCTCTTCGCGCTGGCGATGTACCCTATCATGAAGCGCTTCATGGAGCATCACCAGTTTCAGCATTTATCTCTGCCCGCTTTCCTTGATGACGTTGCTATAGGCTGTCTCACACTCGCTGGTCTGACCAGCGACTTGCACACTACGAAGGCAGCCTACGACTGGCTGGCGACCAAGCTGTCCTTCATTGGGATTGAGGTCAACACTGAGAAGACTACCTGCCTGCTGCCTGCAGATGCAGCCACCGCAGCACCAGAACAACAGCGTCACAGGGTGCACGCGTGGGCTGAAGAGCAGCTGGGAGGTGTTAAGGTCACTGCAGCAGCTGGCGTCAGGCTGGTTGGTGTCCCTGTTGGGTCAGTGCAGTTTGCGCAGAGCTTTGTAACAGCGACACTACGCGACAGCAGTGCGGACCGCCAACTGCGCGAGATCGTCACATGTCGCGATTCACAGCTGTCGTTCACCCTGTTCAGACTGTGCTATCTCAGCAGAGCAACCTTCCTAGCGAGAAACACACCGCCTCTTGCGTCGGCTAATGAGTTCAGACGTTTTGATGCTACCACGCTCGCAGCTGTCGCAGCCCTGCTGCAGGAACCAGCTGCAACCACGCTGTCTTCTCGGCGGGAGGATGACACTGAGGATGATTGGGCAGCTGCAGTATCTCACATCAGATCACCGCAGTGGGACGGCAGCTGCCCTGTGTCGCTTTCCCTGCTTCAACAACGCCAAGCGCAGCTGTCACACGCTTCAGGGGGTCTAGGAGTCTCATCTTACGCTGTTCGCAGTCATGCGGCCTACGTTGGACGCACGCTGTCTATAGTGAGGCAAGTTCTACTGGGGCTGCCGCTCAGCGACGAGCCTGCTATACGAGCGCGTGTGCTGCGATCAGCGTCGCTACAGGGTCTGCGCACATCAGTGACAGCGCTACGCGCTCTAGGTCTGTCAGCTGAGTCTGTGGCCACACTCTTCCCTCCTGAGCTACTAGACTGGGCTGAACGTCCTGATGATGCAGCTGCAGTTGAGGCCTGGTCTAACTGGCTTTACAGCGCGCCTGCGGCGGTACAGTTTCAGCTGGCCAATAGGCTGCAGTCTGCTATTTCACATGCTGTCGAGAAGGTGTTGCTAGCGCAGTACAGACAGCTGCTCTCTGCTGTACCAGTGGCAGCAGTTCGCCTGCGAGGCCTGTCACGGCACCTCAGCATGAGCTCGAAGGGTGCTGCGGCTTTCCTGTCAACCCTTCCCTGCTTTGACAGACATCGCAGTATGACAGGGCCCATGTTCAGAGAGTCGGTGCGACGGTGGCTTGATGTCCGCAGACCTGATCCTGCTGGCCTCTGTGCTGGGAACACTTGTACTGAGCCTCACACAGCAGCCCATGCTTGCAGGTGCTCCAAGACAGGAGAGCACACGTTCAGGCATGATGCCATCAAACACATGCTGTTCGACATTCTGCGGTCTGTGCTGCGTCTAGCTGGTGTGGTGATGGAGAACAAGATGTTCGGTGACTTCGGTTACCCTGATCTGCGCATGGACATCACGTTTCTGGGAGGCCAGTGCATCTGTCCGTGCTTTGACGAGCGTGGTGTGCTTATTGCTGACAGAGCGATGGCATTGCTTCGCGCGGCGAATGGTGTCATGGTCGATGTGGCAGTGGTCGATCAGACTTGCCCTAACTATCTGAACGATGCTGGTACAGGCAGTAGTGCTCTGTTGCCTGGTGCTGCGGCAGCTGACAAGACTCAAGCGAAATTTCAAACCTACGGCGCTGCTTACAGCCCTGCTAGTCATACCCTCTTCGCAGCAGTTTTGGAGCAGTCAGGAGCAGGAAGCAAGCAGTTACACTTGTTGGTGAAGATGTTAGCCAAGTATGAGCATCAGAGAACAGATGGAGCTTATCCAGTCAGTGCTTGTGTACAGAGGTGGAGGCAACGATTCTCCGTTACTCTTCAGCGAGCTATCTCTGAGAGCGAAGCAAGACTGTTGTCCAAAGTGAGAACGCCATTGGTACAACTTGAAGGGCAGCAGATCATGCCTGTGATTGATGGCTACAAGCGAGTGCATTTGTTGAGAAGGGTGGCTGATTTGCTACCAGTAGATGCCGGTTGACACCTT
>JANYER010000086.1 GCA_025359825.1 Granulicella sp. | reverse complement strand
CCCCCCCCCGGGGGGGGGTGGGGCACCTCAAGCCAATCCGAAGTCAGCCGATATACCTTCTGACCGGAAAGACGGAGGAACCTGTGCGAGCTCTCATTGTGGATGATTCAGCAGTCATGCGAAAGGTAATCGAGCGAGCCTTGCGACAAGCCGGCCTGGACCTCTCCGACGTCCTGCAAGCCGGAAACGGCCAGGAGGCCCTCGAAGCCCTCCGAGCCGACGCCGCCCAGCACCTCGACCTCATCCTTTCGGACATCAACATGCCCATCATGGACGGGATCCAGTTTCTCCAGCAGCGCCAGGCTGAAGACCTCGCCAAGGACGTCCCCGTCGTCATGATCACCACCGAAGGCAGCCGCCCCTTCGTCCTCGGCGCCATAGCCGCCGGGGCTAAAGGATACATCTGCAAACCTTTCACCGCCGATCAGATCAAGGAACGGGTTCTCCCCCTCCTCCGAACTGCCTAGAAGACAAGCCTGAAACAACTTCCGCACCTCGGAGCAGCGCACCTCGGAGAAGAACCACCCATGCAAACAGATATGACCGGCACCCTGACTCAGGATTGTGTAGACCGACTCGACGATGCCGTCGCAGAGGTCTTCGAACTCATGCTCGGAAAAAGGTGTGCCCCCCTCAAAGCGGGAGAAGCCTTCGACACCACCGTCGCCAGCACTATCGACATCTCAGGAGTATTAGAAGGAAGCTGCTGCCTCTACCTCAGCTCCTCCGCAGCAGAGAACGCGATGAACACCCTCGTCGGAGAGTGCCCGGAGAACCGCGAAGAGATGTTGGAAGACACTGCGGGTGAGCTGTGCAACATGATCGTCGGCACCTGGAAGAGCAAGCTCTCGCCCTCACAGGCGTCGTCTCTGCTCTCCATCCCGAACGTACGCTTTGAGCCGGTCCAGAGAGCCAAAGCAAACATGCAGCGCATTTACAGCTTCGATGGCAGCCTGCTCGCGATGACTCTCTCGTTCCGCAATCAGGAAGGAATGAGCCAGGAATTCGTTAGCGAACCACTGATTGGAACAGCGGAGAACTAAGCAGCGTCGCAAACTGGCTATCGGAGGAAGCATACGAGACCGTCAGGGTCCCGGAGTTCGAGTCGATCGTCGTCTGGTCCAGGGCAGACTTCTCCAGCGGACTTCCAGACGTCTTGCGCATCAGCGAGACACCTTTCATCAGCGTAGCCGCAGTCGCTGCCGTAATCGTGTCGGACATCACAACCGCCATATCGAACTTGACGCCGTTCTGGAAGTCCATCGTGTAGCGCGAGCTCTTCATGCGATTCCGTACCGTATCGTAGTCCGCCAGCTGTGCCGCATCTCCTAGAACGCCCTTCATCATGGTCTGCGTGCCCTTCTGGTCCAACAGGCTCCAGACAGCCTTCGAGTCGACAGTGCCCATCTCGCTGACCATCTCACCGTTGGCCAGGAAGTTGGAGGTGATTCCATCGCGCGCATCCAACGCAGCCTTCACAGCGTCCTTGTCCCCAAACACCATGGTCGTCTGGTTGAGGAACACAACGCTCATTCCGCCAGCACCCATCGGATAGATGCTGTTGTTGCGCACCACAACCGGCTTGGTCTTCTGCTTGGTAAAGTTCGCCAGCATCTCGCGCGTGTGGAACTGGCCTTGCGCAATACCGACGATGCGGGTGGCATCGCCGCCCTGTACGCGAAATGCGGCAAACGCGAGCGTGTCTGCGTCGTTATCGACCTTAAGGCCTGAATTCTTCATCGCATTCTCCAGGCGCTTCAGCTCCGGAGGCAGCACGCGGTCCTTGAGTTCCATCGCGGCGGTGGAGTTCTGCATGGCGCGGTAGTCCACCACAATGAGCTGCTGGATGTCGCGTGGGATGGAAGACTTGCCATCGCTGCTGAGCTGCGCAGCAAACGTAATCGCAGGAGCGACGATGGTGAGGACAGCCAGTGCCAGGGTGCAGAGTCGTTGCGTCGAATTCGTCATAGTTGTTTCTACCTCGGTCCAGTCTATTCTTCCGTGAATCGATCTACGTTACAAGTGCAGCAGGAGAGTCTGTCTACCACTTATGGGTGGTGCGGGACTATGGCTCCGGCCACCTCATCGGTGCATTCAGCCTGCGTTCGAGAACTTTGTCCGCAGGATCGAACCCAGGGATTTGACGTAGCCAATCGGAATCGGGCTCATAGGCGGCCTCCGGTATGAGTCCGATCAGCTCCCCATCCGATGCCACCGCACCGTAACGCTGAGCAAGCTGCTTCACCGCCGCGTAAACCGTCGCCATGGAAGTCACCCGGAAATCAGTAATATTCATACTTACTTGAGCCCGCCCCTGAGCGATGACACCGATAGCCTTCACCCCGTGCATCCCGCCATTCGAAGCGCGAATGTCGCGCGCAATCGACCTCGCCACAGACACATCTGGAGCATTTGGAGCACCGGGTTCGGGATCCAGATAGATGTTGTAGGCGATGAGGAAGCTGCGGGCTCCTACTGCGCTTGCACCGGCGGTGGGGTGTAGTTCGGGGCCGCCTACGTCGGGGCGGCGGGCGGCGTCCCGGAGCGACGCCTCGCGCAGCCCCTCGAACTGGCCACGGCGGACGTCCTCCAGCTGGACACGGTCCGGACGGGTGGCGGCGGCACCATAGAAGTACACCGGCACACCATAACGGCGCCAGATCTGGAGGCCAGCCTGGCGAGCGAGCATGGCACACTCGGCAAGGGAGATACCGCTGACGGGCACGAAGGGGATAACGTCAGCGGCACCGATGCGTGGGTGAACGCCAGTCTGCTGGGTGAGGTCGATAAGGCTGGCAGCCTTGCCTGCGGCGAGGACGGCGGCCTCGACGACGGCATTGGGCGAGCCGGCGATAGTGACGACGGAGCGGTTGTGAGCGGTGTCGAGGGACCAGTCGAGGAGCCGGACTCCGTCGACCTGCATGGCCGCTACGATTTGCTTAACTTTATTGGAATCAATGCCTTCTGAGAAGTTCGGAACGCATTCGATGATGGCTTCTGGATTCATTGCGGGGCTGCTCTTCTAATCTCTAACTCTAGAACTTACTTCCACCAAGTGTAGCCGAGGGAAAACTGGACGCTGGCGTTGACGCCGGGATTCTTATCGCCGAGGCTGGCGCTGGAGATGTGGACACCATTGGCGCTGAGGTCGATGGAGCGGTTGGGGCGGACGAAGTAGTGAACGCCTATCCCTCCCTGAGGAGTGAAGTTCCAGACGCTGGCATCGGTGTAAGGACCGTTGTTGCCCAGGTTGAGAACTGGCGAACCGAAAGCGGGGTACTTGTGGTTGGTCCAGAGCAGGCCACCGGCGGCCTGTACCCATGGGACGAACTTAGCCGACCGGGTGAGGTTCCAGCGGAGGATGATGGGGGTAATGCTGGCTCCAGTGAAGGTGCCGCCTACGGTATAGAGGGGCGAGCAGGCGATGGAGCTGGAGTTCGGAATGGCGACGCAGTTTGCGCGCTGGAACTTGGGGGTGTAGGACTGCCAGATGGGAAACACTTCCACGGCGTACTCAAAGTTCCCGTGGATCAAGCCGGGACCGAAGTTTCCGGTGAGGACCTTGCCGGCATGTACGCCTGCCATGAGGAACTTGAAGTCGTCACGGTTGTCGGTGATTCCCTTCCCCCCCTGAACCAGGACGCCGAACTCGTAAGGCTTATCCGTGTCGCGCAGGTAGTTGGTGACCGAGGTGGCGGCCTGGGCGTGAAGAAGAGCCGGGGAGGTGGTGAAAGGAAGTGCTGCCAGAACACACAGTGCCAGGTGAGCGCAGATGCTTCGAGTTTTCGTGCTTCCGACCTTCATTCGAACTCTTTCCTTACGGGTGCCTTAGCGCTACACCCCCGTACCCCTGATATTGCGCAAAGTCCTCCAACGATGGGACTTAGCTTTGGACTTCCACAGCAAACTTTTCATTCTAAACGAGATAGCCGCAAAGTCTTGATTCGAGATAAGATATGCCCCTTCTCTGGAGAGAAAATGGACATGCCCTGCACGGTTGCGTTGAAGCCAGCCCCTGCCCTTATTATAGCTGCTCTGTCAAGGTGTCAGGTCTCTTCGGGGGGCTCCGGTAGGAGTTTAATTTTGTTTCTTTTCTCCGGTTCGTCTGCGGCGAACCGGAGAAAAGAAAAGGTGGAAGAGGCTTCTTTGGCACGCCTGAAGGCGTGCCCTTCCACGGGGGATGTTTTTTCTGTGCAACGATGCCTAGTTCTTCCCTTGCGGATGTCTCTTGGGCACAACGAAGTCTGGCTCTGCCCCTATGGATGTCTGTTTGATGCTCCGAGGTGTGCACTTTCCCGGAGGATGTTTCTTTGGTGCTCCCGGAGCGGTGCTGGGCTATGTTGAGCCGGCTTAGACTTCGTCCATGTCGAAGTTGGAGTAGACGTTCTGGGTATCGTCGAGGTCTTCGAGTACTTCGAGCAGACGCATCATGCCGTTGGCTTGAGAGCCTTCCAGCTTGGTGTAGGTGGAGGCGATCTTGGTGACTTCGGCGTGTTCGGGGGTGATCCTGGCGGCCTTGAGGGCTTCGGTGACGGCTTCGAAGTCCTTGGGGTCGCAGAGAATCTCCCAGTTGTCGCCTTCTTCGCTGAGGTCTTCGGCACCGGCGTCGAGGACGACTTCGGTGATCTTGTCTTCGCTAGCGGCGGACTTGGCTACGACGATGACACCCTTCTTGGTGAACATCCAACCGACGGCACCTTCCGCGCCCATGTTGCCACCGTGCTTGGAGAAGGCGTGGCGGACTTCGGAGACGGCGCGGTTCTTGTTATCGGTAAGAACTTCGACGATAAGCGCGACGCCACCGGGGCCGTAGCCCTCGTAGGTGATCTCCTCGTAGTTCACGCCTTCGAGCTCGCCGGTACCGCGCTGGATGGCGCGCTTGATGTTATCGGCGGGCATGTTCTCGGCCTTGGCTGCGGCGATAGCACCACGGAGGCGGGGGTTGCCGTCCGGGTCTCCGCCACCCTGCTTGGCGGCGATGGTGACTTCTTTGATGAGACGGGTGAAGATCTTGCCGCGTTTGGCGTCAAGCGCGCCCTTTTTATGCTTGATTGTTGCCCATTTTGAATGGCCGGACATGGAGTTCCTCTAGTCTGAATTGCAGTTCTGCGGTGAAGGCGATGCCTTCACAACCTTGCGATTTTAGCATGGGGGATTGGTGTTGCGGAGGGCGGGAGTAGGAGGGGTGTCGAAGGCGGTCATGCTTTGCACGATGCACCCCAACGACTAAGAAACAGCTCGATGGGGACGCCGGCATGCGATGAAGATGTGGATGGCGGATCCGACATCTGAGGTTAAGTGGTTCGAGCCATATGGGTGATGTGAAATGCTTCGGGGTCCTTCGACTGCGCTCAGGATGACGATTTTTTGAGGGGGTAAAGAAAGCGATCGTGCTTTGCACGATGCGCACATCTCAAAATCGAGATATGGGGCACCCGCCATACGCAACTATCTTCTCGTTCGAAAATGTTGCACTTGCTCCTTGAATCCGCCCACCCGCTCTAGAAGGTGGGGAGGAGTTCTGGGCCGAAGAGGTCTTTGAGGGTCTCCCGGCGGCGGATCAGTTGGGCCTTGTCACCGGTGATGAGGAGTTCTGGGGGGCGGGGGCGGGTGTTGTAGTTGGAGGTGAGAGACATGCCATAGGCTCCGGTGTCGAGCAGGACGACGAGGTCGCCGGGTTTGACGTTGGGCAGGGCACGGTCGCGAGCGAAGAAGTCTCCGGACTCGCAAACAGGACCGACTACGTCGACGACGCTGGTGGTGACTTGCTTCCCTGCTGTCTGCTTTACGGGAATGATCTCGTGGTGGGCCTGGTAGAGCGCGGGGCGGATCAGGTCGTTCATGCCGGCGTCGGTGATGACGAAGGTCTTGGCGCCGTTCTGCTTGACGACCAGGACGCGGGTGAGGAGTGCTCCGGCCTGGGCTACGATGAAGCGGCCGGGCTCCAGCAGCAGGTGGGCGTCTATGCCTTTGAGCACTTTATTGAGGGCGGCGGCGTAGTTCTGGACCTGTTGTTGCGGGTTGAACTTTGGGTCGTTGATGGAGTCGTGGTAGTCGATGCCCAGTCCGCCGCCGGCGTCGAGATAGCGAATGTCGTGGCCATCTTTGCGGAGGTCGGCGATGAGATCCAGTACGCGCTGCGTAGCGGCGGCGAAGGGTCTTACGCTGCGGATCTGCGAGCCGATGTGGACGCTGACTCCGGCGGGGTCGAGCGACTTGAACTTGGTGGCCCTTTTGTAGATCGCTCGAGCGAGGGTGATGTCGATGCCGAACTTGTGCTCGCGGAGGCCGGTGGAGATGTAGGGGTGAGTGTCGGCGAAGACGTCTGGGTTGACGCGGAGGGCGAAGCGGGCACGGATGCCGAGGGTCTCTGCGCGAGCGGCGAGGAGGTAGAGCTCGGCCTCAGACTCTACGTTGAAGAGGAGGATGTTGGCCTTGAGAGCGGCATCGATCTCCCACACCTGCTTGCCGACGCCGGAGAAGACGATGCGCTGGAGAGCTGGTTTGTGGGCCTTGCGGACGCGCTCGAGCTCTCCCCCGGAGACAATATCGAAGCCTGCTCCCTGCTCGCCGAGCAGACGCAGGATGACGAGCGAGGAGTTAGCTTTGACGGCGTAGCAGATGGTGTGGGGACGGGTGGCGAAGGCCTGGTCGAAGAGCTGGAAGCGCTCGGAGATTTGACGCTCTGAGTACACGTAGGCCGGCGTGCTGTGCTGCTCTGCGATGGAGGCGAGGGAGACGCCGTCGCAGTGGAGGGTGCGGTTGCGATAGCTGAAGGGGCGGGCGGTGGCGACTTTCTGGCTGGCGGGTTTCGGCAAGGCTGGCTGCTCTTTCTAAACTTTCCAAGGACTGACTAGAGGCTTTGCGGCGGGAGCGCGTAGGGGGATTCCGGGATGACGATCCAGGCGATGATGTAGGCGAGAATTCCGGTTCCGGCAAAGAGGACGCAGAGTACCAGGATGAGTCGGGTGATGGTGATGTCCCAACCGTAGTGGAGGGCAAGGCCGGAGCAGACGCCAGCGATGACGCGAGGAGTGCGGGGCCGGACGAGCTGCGAGGACTGGGGTGGATAGCTGCCGGGGTTCTGCACGGTATAGGGGGCGCCACAGGAGGAGCAGAAACGGCTGCCGGGAGTGAGTGGGTTGCCGCATTTTGAGCAAAACATAGCAGATCTCCGAAGGGTTTATTTTGACACAGGTACAGTACGCGGCGTGGATGCGCTTTGTTCCTTGCTGGTTCTATGGTGCGAGGCGAGGGAAGGTCCGCATAAAGTCTCCGGCATTCCCTCAGCGGCTAAAGCCGGGTTGTCTTACACGAGCTTTACGGCGGGACTAAAGTCCAGCCCTTTCAAAACGATGACTTATTCAGAGATTCCCTAGAGGTGGCTCATGCGGCTATTTGCCGGTGTAGGGAGTTTTGAGGTACTTGCGGGCTGCGTCGGCCTGGGACTGGTCCCCGCCGCCGGCGGAGGCGAGCTGGTAGTTGCGAATGGCAACGGACCGGTTGTTGAGCAGGTCGAACATCTGTCCGGCATTGAGCTGGGCGCGGCGACGGAGCCAGTCGCTGCACTTGGGCTGGTCGGCGGCTTCGAGGTAGTGCTGGGCGGCGCTTTGGATGTCGTTCTGGCCACGCTCGGTGTCGGCGAGGCCGAACCAGGCAAGCTGGAGACGAGGGTCGATGAAGAAGTTGGGCTTGCGGGCGTCGGCGAGGACGGACTTGTAGGCAGCGATAGCCTCGGGGCCGTTGCCGGCGTCCTTGGTGAGGTTGGCTTCTTCCAAGCGGTAGAGGTAGTCGCGGGGGAACTCTGTGGCGAGGCCGTGCTGGATGACGAGGGCCTCGGCGTAGCGGGCGTCGTGGCGCAGGAAGAGGGAGAGGACGGTGCGCGATTCGACTGAGGTGATGGTGCCATGGGCGACGCACTCGCGCAGCAGATCGAGGCCTTTTTCGCGGTTGCCGGTAACGCCGGTGATGCCAACCATCATGCGCAGGATACGAGGCAGACTGGCGACGGCAAATTGCTGGATGCCGACGGCCATCTTGGCATCGGCGTAGTCGGGATCGATCTTGAGGGCTTGCTCGCTATCGTTGCGGGCGGAGAGGCCTTGGCGAGCGGCGGCGACGTAGCTGTGGTCGACCAGGGTGATGAAGGCGGCATGGAGACCGCGAGCGTATCCGCGGGCGAAGTAGGCGTCTTTGTCGGCGGCGTTGGCTTTGATGCGCTGCTCGCAGAGGTTGGCGACGGTGTTGTTGAGGGCCTCGATGCGGTCGCGGATGGGAGCGGGGATGGGGACGTTGCGTTTGGAGGTGAGGAAGGAGTCGTGGGCGTAGTAGGTGGTGTCGAGGAGGTCCTGGTGATAGAGCTCGCGGAAGACGAGGACCATGAGGACGTAGCCGGAGGCCATGGGGTCCTGAGGGTGGGAGGCGAGGATGGACTCGAAACGGGTGATGGCACCCTCGTAGTCGAGGATGTAGAAATGCTGAAAGCCCTCGCGGACGACGGGATCGAGGTTGAGCGGGTTGGTGTGGAGCGGATTGGGCTTGCCCTGCGATTGCAGGACCGGGGCAAGCATGCAGGACAGGAGAACAAAGATGGTGGTGAAACGTACGAAGGTGGAGCGGCGGGACTGGATGCTTCGGCGACTCATGTGTTCCTTGCCCCGGGAGACCGGCGTCTGAAGATTCGTCTGGTGGTTCTTGAGATTCTTATGGGGCTGCTCTCGAAGTACACTGTTGCTTCGGTTCGGACGGCTCTGTTGGTGTGACGCTGGGTACTTGGACGGCGTTTGCTGCGCTAACGTTTCACTCTGCGTTTCATTGGGACGAATTATGACACGAAACGAACTGCTGCAACTGCTGATCGGGCAGGCACGGTCGAATGGGTTTGAATTTCGTAAATGGTACGTGGGGAGGCTGCGCCTGTCGTGGACGACCGCCAAAGAGGCCGTAGAGGTGCTGGCACTGGAGAGGCGCTATTATGCGCTGCTGTTCTCGCATGAGTTTGCGGCGAGCTTCTGGAAGGCGGGCGAGAAGATTACGTTCCAGGTGCCGGAGCAGACGTTTCAACGGACGCGGCCGGATGGGTCGATTGGGACGGTAAAGCGGAAGGGGTTTATCCGGCGAAGTGCACGCGAGGATGCCTGGAAGTACCATCTGCGGGAGCTGGCCGTGGCGGAGGAGCCCCTGCTGTATATGAAGAAGTTTCTGCGGGTGGAAGAGGAGATGGGGCCGGAGGGTTTTTAGTGGACCGGTTACAGCCCATGAGCGCGGCGGATGGCGGCGATCTGTTTGGCGTGATGGCGAGCGTGGACGAGGTGGAAGCGTCTCCACTGGCGGACGCTGAGTGGGCCGAGGATCTGATGGGAGATTGCGGGCTGGTTGCCGAAGGTAGCCTGGGCCTGGTCGAAGACCGTGTCCATTGCAGTGAGTGCCTGATGGAGTTGCTCTAGGAGCTGGGGGCTAGTGAGGGGTTCGATGGTGGGTGCCGGGGTGACCATGGCGGGGGATGGGCGCCCTTCCGGGAAGAAGCCGCAGGTGATGAGGGTGAATTGCGCGAGGCGCTGCTTTACAGTGGAGCGAGCCGCGGTGGGATGGCCCTTGTCGAGACGGCTTTCGACCGCGCCGCACGTGGACCGATAGGTGAGCAGCAGATGCTCGGTGATCTGCTGGATGGTCCATTTGTCCGAGTGGGCAATGGGGTGGAGCTGGGTCTGCTGGGCATCGAGGGACTGTAAGGGGCCGGTGAGTGTTTGTTCGAGCTGGAGAAAGAGGGTGTTCATGGGTGGGGATACGCTACAGGGCTGGCGTGGGGCGCGCAAGCAGGTTTGTCGAGGAGAGACTATTTTAGGTGGGCGAGGGCTTTGCGGGCGGACTTAAGTTGG
>JANYER010000064.1 GCA_025359825.1 Granulicella sp. | reverse complement strand
CTGATGCTCTGTCGCGATATTTACTGCGCCGTAACTCGAACCGAGACGCCAGTGCCCTGCAGATTGATGGTGGTAGTGACTGTATCCGTATCAGTCCTGATAACAGTCATGACGCTGTTCTTGTTTGGGGAGATGGTATCGGCTGAGACCACGTAGACTTTACCGGTCGGCGTCCCCTGCGTAGCTGCAATGTAGATAGGGCGGCCAACGACAGGAATCGTGGCAGTGACCGTATTGCTGGTCAGGTTAACTACCGAGACCGTGCTATCTGCGTAGTTCGCAACATAAGCGCGCGTTCCATCCTGCAAGACCGCGACCATAATTGGGCTCCGGCCTACAGATACCGTTGCCAGCACCTGGCCAAAGCCTAGCGCGTCAATCGGGTTGACATCATTGCAATTCGAATTGGTCGGCAAGGCAACTACTGAGCAGAGTGGAATATTGATGATGCTAAGCGAGCCGGCCGAGACGCCATTCCCCGCATTCGCCACCACTATCTCCGTGCGCGTAGCAGCAAGGTCAGCCCAAAGGGGCGAGGCACCTACGGGAATGGTACTGGTAATCCTTGCATTAGTGGGGTTCGTTGAGTAAATCGGGTCAGTGGGGTCGTGGAAAGTGTCCAGTTGATTCGTCTGCGCGTTGATGACGCTGACGGTTCCGTCGGTCTTGTTCAGGATGAAGGCGCGCTTGCCGTCCGAGGTCATGACACCGTAGACCGGTCCTCGACCCACACCCAGTGTCGTCGAGATGGTATTGCTGGTGGTCTCGATCGCTGCGACCTGTCCGTTGCTGCCGGGTGTTCCCTGGCTGATGGCATAGGCGCGTGGGGTTCCGGCTACACCGGCGACATAGATTGCGTTCGGTGCGACCGGAAGCTCCTGCTGGAGCGCAAGCGGCGAACCACGCAGCTCGGCGATAGCGTTGCGGCCTGGCTCTGCGATGTAGGTATAGCCGCCCTGCGAGAAGACGCTGACGGGATTCGCTCCGGCAAGCAATGTGGTCTGCAGAACGTCTTTTGTCTGAAGCGAAGGAGAGATATCAAATGAGGTAAGGGTGGTGTCCCCGTTGAGCGTATAGCCGGTAAAGCCGCCGGTATCCAGCGCGAGGTAGTACGGTGCCACACCGACGTTGGCCGTCACCAGAACTGTGTCGCCAGAGAAGTCGACCAGCGTCACCAGTCCAGGAGTATTTGCGTTTGGCGAAGCGGCTACCGCAACGGCATACTTCTGCGGTTGAGCAGCAGGACCCACCGGATTGATGGCGCTGACCACCGGACGGTACGTATTGCCACACCCGACGACCGACGTAAGAGCTGCGGCCACCAGTGCAAACCGGACTGCGGGCTTGATGGCGGACTGAATCGTGTGCCGGAGTGCCCGCGGCCGGATCGTTCCCTGTGCTTCGATTATTGCTAGGTGCAAAACTACTCCCACGTTGCTGCTGGTGTTGGCTATGCTCAAGCTTAGATTGTAAATCACTGGGGGTACGGGTGGGCGATGGGTGAGGAAATGCCAGATTTTAGACGACCGGAGTGGCAAAAGGCTATCTCGAAAGACCGGGACAGGATGCAGTCGCGGTGGCTGGTCGGAGTGGTGGGAAGTCTGCTGTCCGGTTGGAGTGTATGGACTCTCCATCTAGCTCTGCCAGCGGCTGGGCAGTTCCCTGCTTTTATCTTTGGAGGGATAGGCATCAGTGTTGCGTTTGCCGGTGCTGTTCTGGTCCTGAAGGCAGCAACGCCAGCGGGTGCTGCGTGTGGCGGAATGATCTGCCTGATTCTGACGTATTGGACGGGTGCTTATCACGACAGCGTGGCGAGGACTGCTCTTACCCCGCTTGCAGCTTTGTTTGTGCTGACCTTCCTTGCGACACGTGCAGGCAAGCGTCGAAAAGATAGAGCCGGGCTTGCTGAAAGCAAGAAGGGGCGCACCGCCGCTCAGGTGATTGCCAATCTTGGATTCTCAGCTCTATGCCTTAACCCATGGATGGACACGGCGATACTTTGGGGCTTTAGCAGATGCTGCGCCTCAGGAATCGCGACCGTTTGGGTCGAGTGGATTATGGAAGTGATGTGTCTGGCCGCGTTGGTGGAAGCTACTGCAGACACGGTGTCGTCGGAGATTGGGCAGGCTTATGGAGGGCCACCCGTCTTGCTGGTGAGCCTCAAGCGAGTCGCTCCCGGAACGGATGGAGCGATCACCATACTTGGAACTATCGCCGGGATCGCAGCTGGAGGAGTCGTAGCAATCGCTGGGGTTTGGGCGATGCATCTGCATGCGAAGGAGGCTCTGGTCGCATTTGGCGCAGGGACTTTGGGCCTACTCTTTGACAGCTTGCTGGGCGCGACCGTCGAGCGACGCGGTTGGATCGGGAATGACCTGGTGAATTTTGCTTCGACGGTCTTCGCTGCGGTGATTGCAGCGCTGGCGTATCGGTATCTCGTTTTCTAACGACCCAACCCAGGCACTAGCTATCGCCTTTGCCTTCCAGCCACCGGTGTACCCAGGTCTCGTCCAGGTGCAGGCGCATGGAGGTGTAGCTAAGAATTTCGTGGAAGTAGCGCTGGCCCATGTCGTAGGGGGAGATGTGGCCGAGGGTGGGGCGGGGGGAGGTAAAGACGGTGAGGCCAGCTTGCTGGCAGAGCTCACGGATGCGGAAGAGGTGAGTGGCGTCGCTGACGACCACGATGGAGTGGAAGTCGTTCTCCGTAGCGATGGCGGCGAGGCGGTGGACCTGCTGCTCCGTGTCGATGGAGTGGGTTTCGGCGATGATGTCGGCGAAGGGGATGCCGTTGGCGAGCAGGTAGTCGCGGCCTACACCGCCCTCGGTGTGGCCGGAGTCCTTATCGCCGCCTCCTCCCAGGGTGATGACGTAGGGTGCGATCTTCTTCCGGTAGAGGCCGACGGCGTGGTCGAGGCGGGCGTGGAGGACTGGGGAAGGGCGGCCGGAGTACTCGGCTGCACCGAAGACTGCGATGGCATCGGCAGTTTGGGCTTCGTCCACTTGCGCTACTGCGTCGATCTGTTGGTACACCCAGCCGCACCAGCCCAGCACGCCGAAGAGCAGCAAAATCATCAGGCTGCGGAGCCAGTGGATGCGGCTGGGGGGTGGGGGGGGGCGGCGGTAGGTGGGGGGGGGCATGGGGTGGGGGCTTAGTGCTGGAGGGCGAGGGCGATCTCGTGGGTGGGGATGGCACCCTCGCGGAGGATCATCCAGGAGTTGCCGCCGCCGGAGAGGTCGACGATGGTGGTGGCGGTGGAGCGGGCGGTAGGGCCTCCGTCCACGATAAGGGGGATCTGGTCGCCGAGCTGGTCGCGGACACCGCCAGCGTAGGTGCACTCGGGCAGGCCGGAGAGGTTGGCGGAGGTGGCGGTGATTGGGAGCCCGAGGCGGGCGACGACGGCGCGGGGGATGGCGGCTTCCGGGACGCGCAGGGCGAGGTTGCCAGTGTTGGCAGTGACGCGCAGAGGCAGCTTGCCGCCGGCCTTGACGACGATGGTGAGGGGGCCAGGCCAGAACTTCTCCGCCAGGCGGTCGAAGGCGGTGTCCAGGGAGCGGGCCAGCTCGTAGGCTTGCTCGACCTCGGCGATCAAGAGGGAGAGGGGCTTGTGGCGGGCGCGGGCCTTGATGTCGTAGATGCGGTCGACGGCGCGGAGATTGACGGGGTCGACAGCGAGGCCGTAGAAGGTGTCGGTCGGCAGAGCGACGACGTTGCCGGAGTTCAGGCTATTGACGACGATGTCGATGAGCTCTGATTCGGGTTCGTCGGGATGGATGCGGAGGGTCTCGGCCGTCAAATTTCTTGCTCCTCTTGACGGTCAGGAGTACCCCCCTCCCCCCCGTCATTTCTTGCGCAAAGTCTAGTAGATAAAAGAGTTAAGCTTGGACTTCGATACTGCAATAAGGCGAATCCCGGGCAAAGTCTTCGAACCAAAGAACTTGACCCATCCTGTACTCGCCGCCGGTTTTGCAAGGCAACTTTGTATCGAATGTCATTCTAGAGCAAATCTCCTGATGCTGCGGAATGGACAGATTCGGGCGGTGTCGTTTTTTTTGAGAAAAACGACCATACGATTCCACGCTCACGGTACATCCTCAGGAGATCTGCTCCGACGGAAGGGCTGAGGAAAGCGAGCGTTGGCGGCGGGCGAAGATAGTGTGGGGTACGATTCTGAGATGAGTCAGGACGTGATTACGAGCAGGGCGAATGCGCGGGTGAAGCAGTTGCGGGCTGCGTTTGCAGGACAGGCGCGGCTGAGCGGTGGGCTGGTGGCGATTGAGGGGGACCATCTGCTGGAGGAGGCGCTGCGCTCCGGGATGGTCTTCAAGACGATCTTTGTGGCGGAGAGCCGGGCGGTGCCGCGGATGGTTCCGCGTGGGGCTGAGGTGCTGACTTTATCGGATGAGGTGTTTGGGAGCGTGGTGGAGACCCAGTCTCCGCAAGGAGTTGCGGGGCTGCTGGTGCCGCCGGTTCCGGTGCTGGAGGATGTGCTGGGCAAAGCAAAGGGTTTGCCGCTGATTCTGATTGCGGCTGGTTTGCAAGACCCGGGAAATTTGGGGACGCTGGTGCGGTCTGCGGAGGCGTTTGGGGCGACCGGGGTGCTGACGACTGCCGGGACGGTGAGTGCGTGGAACCAGAAGGCTCTGCGGGCGAGTGCGGGGAGTGTGTTCCGGGTGCCAGTAGTTTCGGCCGGTCTTGACGAGATTGTGGGGTTGAAGGCGCGGGGGGTTCGGCTGCTGGCTGCGGTGGGAGCGGATGGGTATGGAGTGCAGGCAGCGCAGGCGGTGGACTTCGTGGGCGGGTGCGCGTTGATGATTGGGAATGAGGGTGCGGGGTTGAGTTCGGAGTTGCTGGAGATTGCGGATGTGCAGGTGACGATTCCCTGTCCGGGGCCAGTGGAGAGCTTGAATGCTGCGATTGCCGGGAGTTTGTTGTTGTATGAGGCGAGTCGGCAGCGTACCAAACATCCTCCCACCTAGGTAATAGTAGTCGCGCTCACCTAAGCAATCGTGCTTCCCCACCCATCGGGCGATCAG
>JANYER010000063.1 GCA_025359825.1 Granulicella sp. | reverse complement strand
CCTGAGCCTGCACCCCGACTACCCGTTCACCATGAGCGCCACCAACACTACCCCGCGTTTCGAGCTGGTGTTTGGGGCGCGGTTGGTGGAGCGGGGCGAGTGGCTGGCAGCTCGGGTTTGCCGCCGGGGTTCCATACGGGCTTCCAGGGGGAGTCGGTGAGCCAGCGGATGGGGGTGACCATGGAGGCGATGGCGTTGGTCATGTGGGTGAAGTCGATGGTGGAGAGGTCGTCGGAGGGGTGGTGGTAATCGGTGTGGAGGCCGAAGCTGGAGACGGTGTGCGCGATGACACCCTGGCGAGCGAGGGCGATATTGTCGGAGCGCTGGAAGAACTGCTCCTTGGGGTGAGGGTCCTGGACGAGGTTGGCACCTTGTTTGGCGAGCTCGGGCCCGAGAGTGGAGCGCTCGTAGCCGGTGAGCCAGAGAGTTCCGGCAGGGACGGCGGGGTCGGGGCGGCCGATCATCTCGAATTCCAGGTTGGCGACGATGTTGGTGAGTGGAGTGGGCGGGGCGGCGAGGAAGGCGCGGGCGCCGAACCCACCAATCTCTTCAGAGCCGAAGAGGGCGAAGACTACGGTGCGTTTGGGGCGGGGGCCGGTTGCGAGGACGTGGGCGAGCGCGAGGACGGCGGTCGTGCCAGAGGCGTCGTCGTCGGCACCGTTGTAGATGAGGTCGGCGTCGGGCTTGGCGGGGTCGGGTTTGGCTACGCCGAGGTGGTCGAGGTGGGCGGTGAGGAGGATAACCTCGCCCTTGAGTTTGGGGTCGGAGCCGGGGAGGATGGCGATGGCATTCCAGGTCTCCTTGTGGGGCGTGTCTTCGAAGCGGGCGAGGCGCTGCTTGAGCCGCTCGGGGAGGGGATCGGGGAGCGTGGATTTCTGGAGGTAGGAGCCGGCGGGGCCACCGGGCTCAAGGCCAAGGGATTGGAACTGTGAGGCGGCGAAGAGAGCGGCGATATGCTCATCGCGGGTGGCGGAGCCACGGCCGTGGAGGTCGTCGTCGGCGAGGAAGGCCATGTCGGCACGGACTTCGCGGGTGAGATCGGCGAGTGCCGTTTGGGCTTTGGCAGAGTCGAAAGGCTTAGACGGTTTTTTTGACTGGGCCTGCGCGGTTGGCGCTGTGGCTATGAGTGCCGCTGCGAAAAAGAGGACTGCCTGGAAGTGTAGGGCTGGGCGAGACGATCGGGTAGGGCGCATAGGGCGAGATTATAGAGGAGCGCGAGGGCCGAGTTGAAAAGAGCGGCTGCGAGTTTCTGAGATGATGAGTAGCAGAGCCATGAGACTGGGAGAGCGCATGACGGGACGCATGACCGAAACGGTAGCGAAGTTTGGATGGAGAATGGTGCTGAGCGTTGGGTTGGTGGGGCTGACTGGGTGCAATTTCTTCGTTCCAGTGACGAGTGGCGGTAGCGGCGGGGGATCGAGCTCGAACCTGGTGTATGTGATTAATACGCTGACAAACTCGCTGAGCGGGTTTGTGGTGGGGAGCAGCATGCTGACGAGCGCTCCGAGTATGCCGTATGCGCTCGGCTATACGCCGCAGGCTGCGGTAGTTTCGACGCCGAATACATTTCTGTATGTGGCGGGGCCGGGTGCGATCTATGCGTACGTTATTGCTTCAGATGGGTCACTTACGGTGCCTACAGCAGGGGCGGCGCAGGTGATTGTGTCGGCGCTGGCGATGGATATTTCACCGGACGGGAACTGGCTCTTTGTGCTGGATGGATCGACGACCCAGCTGGATATTTTTGCGGTGAATAAGACGACGGGTGCGCTCGCTCTTTCGAGCACGGTGCCGTATGCGACGACGACTACGCCAGTAGTACCGAAGATGGTAAAGGTATCTTCGGATGGCACGCTCGTATTTGCGGCGCTGGGGACGAACGGGGACGTGGTGTTTACGTTCAATACGTCGACGGGAGTGGGTTTGAGGAGCCAGACGCTGGCACCGATCTCCACCCAGACGAGTGACAATGCGCTGGCGATCGATAGTACGGGCACGCATCTGTATATCGCTCGAAGTGGCGTGAGCGGTGGGCTGGCGGCCTATACGATTGCCAGTGGTGGCGCGCTGACCTCGGTGGCGGGTTCTCCGTTTTCGGCGGGGACTCAGCCGCTTTCGGTGGCGGTAGATAGTGCGAGCAAGTATGTCTATGTGGCGAATGGTGTGGACGGGACGGTGTCGGGCTACTCAGTGACGACGGGTGGAGTGGCGACGCAGTTGAGTGGGTTTCCGTATGTGAGCGGAGCGACAACGATCTCGGTGACGCTGGATAAGAGCAAGACGTATCTGCTGGCTGCGGGGCTGGGGGGATCGCCGGACCTGACGATGTATAGTTTCGACGCGACGACGCTGGGGAAGCTGGATAAAGTGGCTACCGCGGCGACGGGGACCGATCCTGCGGGGGCGTTGCTGGTGGTGGCTACGCACTAGGGACGGTGCAGGGTTGCTAGTGCGGTACGGGTGGATGAGTGGAGTGGGCTGGCGGTGCTATGTTTGAGTGGAAGCGTGGAGATGTGCCGTTATTTTTAACTTGAGTCGACAAGCCGGTAGGTGGGGTGCGGGTTTAGCGCGGTTGGGGACGGTTTTTTGTGTGCTGATGGCGGTGCAGGGGTGCTCACGCTTTAAGCCGAAGCCACTGTATCCAGTGGTGTATGTGGTCTCGAAACAGGGGTTTCTGCGGGACCGGGTGGCGGCAGTCTCCAATCGAACGGCGATGGTGGGGAACGGCGATAAGCTGCTGGTGCTGGACCGGGGCAGGAAGTTTCTGAAGGTGCAGACGGCCAAGGGTGAGATCGGCTGGATCGACGAAAAGGCTGTGGCGAACGAGCAGGTATACGGGCTGTTCGATGCTCTGAAGGCCGAGCATAAGAATGACCCGGATGTGGCTTCGGCGGTGGTGCGGGATGAGGTGTTTCTACACGCGAGGCCGGGGCGGGATACAGAGCGGTTCTTCCTGCTGCAGGAGGGCTTGAAGCTGAAGATGCTGCAACGGGCGACGCTGCCAAAGGCGGTTCCGGGATCGAAGGGGACGCGGGCGGTGGCGCCGGTGGTGGCTGCGGTGTTGAAGCCGGGTGAGGTTGCGGCTGCTCCTCTGCCGCCGGCGATGGAAGACTGGTGGCTGGTGCGGGATGCGCAGGGCCGCACGGGATGGATCTTCAGCAGGATGATCGACGTCGACGCTCCGGATGCACTAACGCGGTATGCCGAAGGTCAGCGCATCGTGGGGGCGTATGTGCTGACCACAGTGCATGACGACGAGGCGGAGATGCCGAGTAAGGACGTCCCGGTTTATGTGACGGTGATGAGTCCTTATAAGGCTGGGCTGACGTATGACTTTGACCAGGTGCGGGTGTTTACGTGGAGCCTGAAGAAGCACCGTTATGAGACGGGGTTCCGGGACAAGAATATTGAGGGGTATCTGCCAGTGACGATTACCTCGGCGAAGGACCCGTACGGGAAGTCTCCTGCGGCGCAGACGCCTGCTCCGACGTTTACGTACAAGGTGCTGGCGGCAGAGGCTCCGGATGTGGTGCCTGACCCTGTGACCGGTGCGGTGGTGCCGGGGAAGACGGTGTTGAAGACGTATCGACTGGAAGGGAACCTGGTGCGACGGGTTTCGCAGCCGGGAGTGCCGAACCCGATGGAGGCGCATCCGGTGGTGGTGGAGAAGAAGGCTGCTTTGAAGGGGAAGAAGAAGCGCTAGTTCACGCGTAGAAGGTGCGGATAGCTTTTACGATGGCGTCTTGCTCGTCTTCGCGGAGTTCGGGGTACATGGGTAGGGCGAGGACTTCTTGGGCGGCTTGTTCGGACTCGGGGAAGTCTCCGGCTTTGTAGCCGAGGTGGGCGAGGCTGGATTGCAGGTGGAGCGGCAGGGGGTAGTAGATTTCGCTGCCGATGTGGTGGTCGGTGAGGTATTGGCGGAGGTCGTCGCGGCGGGGGGCGCGGATGACGTACTGGTGGAAGACGTGTCCGGCGCGGGGGTCGGTGTAGGGGAGGACGATGCCGTCGGCGGTGGTAGCGCCGGTGAGGTTTGCGGATTGGAAGAGTTGGTCGTAGCGGGCGGCGAGGGCGCGTCGTTTTTCGTTCCAACGGGGGAGATGGCGGAGTTTTACCTCGAGGACGGCGGCCTGGAGGGAGTCGAGGCGGGAGTTCCAGCCGATCTCGTCGTGGAAGTAGCGGCGGCGCATGCCGTGGGCGCGGAGTACGCGGGCGTGATCGTCAAGTGCGGCGGAGGGAGTGGTGACGAGGCCGGCGTCTCCGAAGGCGGAGAGATTTTTGGTGGGGTAGAAGGAGAAGGCTGCGGCGTCGCCCAGGGCTCCGGCGGGCACTCCGTTCCAGGTAGCTCCGAAGGCCTGAGCGGCGTCTTCGATGACAACTAGGTTATGGGTCTGCTTGAGGGCGTTGAAGGCGTCCATGTCGGAGCACTGACCGTAGAGGTGGACGGGCAGGATGGCTTTTACGTTATTTCCTGCGGGTGTGGCGAGTACTGCTTCAACGGAGCTGGGCGAGAGGTTGAAGGTGCGAGGGTCAATATCGGCGAGGATGGGGCTGGCTCCAGCGCGGAGGATGGCGCTGACGGAGGCGAAGAAGCTGAAGGGGGCGGTGATGACGACGTCAGGAGAGTGGGCGGTGGTGGCGTCGAGGGTGCCGATGTTGGCGGCGGCGAGGGCCAGCCAGAGTGCGTCGGTGCCGCTGGCGCATCCTATAGCGTGAGGGACCTGACAGGCTATGGCTGCTGCTGCCTCAAAGGACGCGACTTGCGGGCCAAGGATGAACTGTTGCGAGGTGCAGACGGCTTCGATGGCAGCGAGAACTTCTGTGCGGATTTCCTCGTACTGACGGGAGAAGTCCAGCATGGGAATTGTTGGGGAGGCGGGTTGCGAATGGCTGTTTGACACGTCTCTCATGGTATATCGCCTAGCGGCCCGGTATCGAGTGGGCTGCGGGAGATGATTTTGGCAGAATCACAGTAGCCGGGGCCGGGAAGGGAGTGGCGATGGTTTTTATGAAGTTGAAGGGCTTCAAGGTTGAAAATTGTGTTGGATGCTCGTATTGTTGTCAGGTTTGATGAGACGACAGAGCATCCGCTGGAGCGAGTCGTTCGGTCTGGTTTGGATGAAGATGAGTCGCTGTCGTACATGGACTCGTTGAGATGTTGGACTATTCGGCAGTTGCACTATTCGGCGGTTGATAGATTCGGCGAAACTTTTTATTCGACAAACTGAAACAGGAAAGTACACAAGGAGATCGGCACCATGGAATCAAAGCCGGCACAGAATATTCAGGACACGTTTCTGAACACGGTCCGCAAGGACAAAAGCCCCATAACGATCTACCTGGTGAGCGGTGTGAAGCTGACAGGGCGAATACGGTCGTTCGACAAGTACTCGGTGCTGCTGGAGAACAACAGCCAGGAGCAGCTGATCTTCAAACATGCAATTTCTACGGTGGTGAGCGGACGTGCGGGCGCCCATACGGAGCTCCGCTCCGACAAGGTAGATGGGCGTAGCGGTGCGGGCCCCAGCTCGGTGTCGTCGGGAGCTTCGCAGGAAGCTACCGGGACGCACGGGGCATAGGGGTTTGGCTTAGTTGCCAGCAATACCCTCGTTTTGAATCCAAACCAAACGAACAAGACATAAGGCTCCTACGATGCGCCGGGAGGATGGACAGTCGGCACGTCGTGGCCTGTTTCTTCTGCGCGCAGGTGAGGCGCTGCCGATTTTAGGAGCGGGGTTTTTGTGGGATCACAAGGTGAGTTTAATTAGTACAGGCTGCCTGCTGGGGAGCGGAGGTAGAGTCCCCAAAACACGCAGCCTGTATGACCCAGAAGTGGGTCCGGGTGGTACCTCCTAGTTTAGCGGATGGAAGGGGTTTGGCGGAACTTTTTAACCTGAAAACAATGGTCGACGGTCTTTGTTCGTTTACCGACCGCATGATGCGTTTATCGATGCACGTAGGTTTGACACCGTATCAAACGCTTTGCTAAAACTAGGTGTACCGCAGAGAAGTATTCATCTCAGCTCTACCCGCCCAGCAGCCTTAGCAAAGAAGCAAAACGTGGTGGTAGGGGTGTGGATGCAAGGAAACGACAAATCGGCTCCGGCCGGCCCCATTCATGGACCAGATACTGAAACAACTCGGTGAACTTGTGCTCGGCTCTGTGCCGACGATGATCCTCTTTATCGCGCTGGTAGTTGCGTATGGGGTGCTGGTGCGCCGTCCTTTGGACAAGGTGCTGGCTGAACGGACTGCGCGTACGACCGGCGCTGTCGAGCAGGCCAAAGGCGCGATTGCAGCGGCTGAAGCTGAGACCTCGGTGTATGAAGACAAGCTGCGCGCTGCCAAACAGGCGATCTTCCAGTCCCGGGAGCAGAAGTTGAAGCAGTGGAATGCAGATCGCGATGCCGCGTTAGCTCAGGTCCGTCAAGCGACGCAGGAACAGATCAAGGCCGCGAAGCAGGAGATCGAGCAGAGCTCGGCTGCGGCGCGGGTGCAGATCGAAGGATTGAGTGCAGCGTTGACCGCACAGATTTTGAAGGCCGTACTGCCCGCCGGTGTCACGGTGTCGGAGGTGACACAGTGAAGCGTGTGAGCATGGGTTGGCTTGCTGGATTGGTACTGCTTGCGGGGTTGATGGTGCCAGTTGCTCCGCTACGGGCGCAAAGCACGGAGGCGCCGGCTGCTGCAGGTCAGTCAAGCACGCCCGAGTCGGCATCCCCTGAAGCGAATAAGGGCGAGAAAGACGAGAATGATGCGTACCTGCACTCTCCCTCGGTAAAGGCCATCGGCGCGAAGCTGGGCATGAGCACGGAGCAGGCAGCCACGGTCTTCCAGGTTCTCAATTTTGCGATCCTTGCAGTGCTGGTGGGCTGGTTCCTGCTGAAGACGCTGCCGGGTGTGTTTCGCAGCCGGAACACGGCGATCCAGAAGGATCTGGTGGATGCACGTTCTGCGACCGAACAGGCCAGTGCGCGTTTGAACAGCGTGGAAGAGCGGTTGAGCAAGCTGGATGGACAGATTGCTGCCATGCAGACGCAGGCGGAGAGTGATTCCGTAGCGGAAGAGCAGCGCATCAAGGCTGCTGTCGAAGACGAGAAGAAGAAGATTCTGGCATCGGCCGAACAAGAGATTACTGCCGCTACGACCCAAGCCCAGCGACAGATTCAACAGTATGCCGCGGAATTGGCGATTGAACAGGCAGCACGGAAGCTGGTGGTATCGGCTGAGACGGACCGATTGCTGGTGCAGGGTTTTGCGCGACGACTGACGGGCGATGACTCGAAGGAAGGGCAGAACTAATGTCAGTCCTTTCGTTACGCTATGCACATGCTTTGTCTTCGGTCGTGAATGGTCAGCATCTGGATGCTGCAGCGGTACGGCAGCAGTTGGCTGACTTTGCGGGAACGCTGGCTGAAAGCCATGAGCTGCGTGAGGTTCTGGTGAACCCGGCTATCTCCGCTGCACAGAAGCTGAAGGTTGTGGATGCAATTGCCGGACGGATTGGAATGCTGACCCAGGTCCGCAACTTCGTCGCTGTGGTGATGGACCATGGACGGCTGGACGAGTTCAGCGCAATTGTCGCCGAGTTTGCCCTGGTATCCGACGCGAGCGCTGGACTGGCCGAGGCGGAAGTGACGAGCGCTCACGTACTGAACGAGGACGACAAGGCTGAGTTGGAAGCGCAGATTGCGAAGCTGGCCGGTAGCCGAATCCACGCGACGTATCGCGAGGACAAGACGCTGCTGGGTGGCGCTGTGGTGCGGATCGGTTCGACGGTGTATGACGGTTCGTTGCTGGCCCAGTTGAAGCAGTTGAAGCACAAGCTAGTAAACGCATAAGTTTTGTAGGTTTGTAGCAACGAGTGTTACGTATTGCAGCGAGAGATTTTCCGAAGTTATTTACGGATGAGTTGAGGAAGAGATGGCAAAGATTAAGGCAGATGAAATAACCGAACTGCTCCGCCAGCAGATCGAGAACTACGAACAGAAGATCCAGGTGGACGAAGTCGGCACGATCGTGACGCTGGGTGACGGTATTGCGCGCGTGCATGGCCTGGACAAGGTCATGGCCGGTGAGCTGGTCGAGTTCCCGCACGGCATCATGGGTCTCGCGATGAACCTTGACGAGGACCAGGTGGGCACCGTGGTTCTGGGCGAGTACAGCGAGCTGAAGGAAGGCGACGAAGTTAAGCGTACCGGCAAGATCATGTCCGTGCCGGTAGGCAAGGCATTGATTGGCCGCGTTGTGAATGCGCTTGGTCAGCCGATCGACGACAAGGGCCCTATCGATACGCCGCACTCGCTGCCGGTCGAGCGTCTCGCTCCTGGTGTGATTGCGCGTCAGTCGGTTACGGAGCCGATGGCGACGGGTATCAAGGCTATCGATACGATGATTCCGATTGGCCGTGGTCAGCGTGAGTTGCTGATTGGCGACCGCCAGACGGGTAAGACCGCCGTGGCACTGGACACGATCATCAACTCGGCAAAGAACAACCTGATCTGCATCTACTGCGCGATCGGGCAGAAGCGTTCGTCGGTTGCCGGCGTGGTGCAGACGCTGGAAGAGTACGGCGCGATGGCGTACACGATTGTTGTTGCTGCGACTGCTTCTGAGCCTGCTCCGATGCAGTACCTGGCACCCTTTGCGGCGACCGCGATGGGCGAGTACTTCCGCGACAACGGCATGCACGCGCTGATCATCTATGACGATCTCTCGAAGCATGCTGCTTCGTACCGTGAAATTTCGTTGTTGCTGCGCCGCCCGCCAGGACGTGAGGCGTACCCCGGCGACGTGTTCTATCTTCACTCGCGTCTGCTCGAGCGTAGCTCGAAGATGTCGAAGGAGAATGGCGGCGGATCGCTGACTGCTCTGCCGATCATTGAGACGCAGGCGGGTGACGTTTCGGCATACATTCCGACTAACGTGATTTCGATCACGGACGGACAGATCTTCTTTGAGACGGACTTGTTCAACTCGGGTGTACGCCCCGCTGTAAACGTCGGCTTGTCGGTATCGCGCGTTGGATTTGCGGCGGCGATCAAGGCGACCAAAC